>JAFGIS010000607.1 GCA_016929495.1 Polyangiaceae bacterium
CGGCGCAGACGCAGGCGCAGACGGACGGCGAGGCAGCCGGCGACGCGGCGCAGACGCGGGCGCAAGCCGGCGAGGCGGTTCAGTCGCAGCAGCAGGAATGCCTCGACACGATCGCGCGCTGCGGCGAGCAGGCCAGCAACGCCGGCGCGGATTTGGGCAAGCTCGGGCAGTCTGGCGGAGCCTGCGATCTGTCAAGCTGCGAGGCTTGAGGGCTACGGGCGTCCCATCGACGCAACCCGCCCTGGTAGCAACGGGGCGCTTCCGGAGACGGAGGCGCCCCGTTGGTTTTTGGTGTACCCAGCGCTGGGCATCGGAAGGGCTTGCATGAGACTGCAACCGGGACGACCATGAGTCGAAGGAACACGACGGCGCTGGCTTCCCTTCAGGGTAGACGATTCATGGACAGCTTCGACTACGGAATCATCGGCAACGGACGTTCCTGTGCCCTCGTTTCGGCAAGGGGCTCGATCGATTGGTGCTGTCTGGCCGACTTCGATTCGCCCTCCGTTTTTGCCGCACTGCTCGACCAAAGCCGTGGGGGACAGTTCGCCATCGAGCCGGTCGACGTCGATTTCAAGACCGACCAACGCTACTTGCGGCACACGAACGTTCTGGTGACACGCTTCGTTTCGTCGAGCGGGGCCTTCGACGTGACGGACTTCATGCCCCGGTATCACACGTCACGCGGCAGCCATCACTGCCCGCCCGAGGTGGTGCGGCTGGTTCGACCCGTCGTTGCGAATCCCATGATACGTATTCGGTTCGAGCCGCGGCTCGGCTACGCGGAGCACCCCACTCGGATCACACGGTTCGCGCGCTATCTCAAGGCCGAGACGACCGTGGGCGCGCACGAGTCGGTCTACTTGTATTCGAATCTGGACCTGGGCGCCGTCCAGGCCGGGGAACCATTGCGTCTGCAAGGCGACTCGTATCTGCTGCTGGCGTACGATCAGAAGATCGGCCGGGTCGACCTGGAGCGAGTCGTCTTGGCCTTCGAACGGACGAAGCTCTACTGGATGAACTGGTGCGTGCGCGCGGCCCGCACTCCAGTGTATCGGGAACACGTGGAGCGCTCGGCGCTCGTGCTCAAGCTTCTGTCGTACCAGCCGACGGGCGCCATCCTCGCGGCCGCCACCACCAGCCTTCCCGAGCAGATCGGCAAGGAGCGCAACTGGGACTACAGGTTCTGTTGGATTCGCGATGCGAGCATGACCATCCGTACCTTGGTGAACCTTGGTCATCGACGTGTAGCGCGTCGCTTCTTCGAATTCCTGCTCGACGCCGTGCCATACAAGGACGACCGGATCCAGGTCATGTATGGGATCCGTGGCCAGAAGGAACTCACGGAGCGGACACTCGACTGGCTTTCGGGCTATGCTGATTCGCGGCCCGTGCGCATCGGCAACGCCGCTTGGTGCCAGCAGCAGCACGACATTTACGGTGTGTTGCTCGACGCGATTCATGCCGGGCTCGTGATGTTTCGCGGTGAAGTCGCGAGTCTCGAAGCCCTGTGGACGATGACTCGTGGCATCGTGCGGCACATCGAAGCGCACTGGAAGGAGCCAGATCAAGGGATCTGGGAGATCCGTGGTGCTCCGCGACACTTCACGTTTTCCAAGGTCATGTGCTGGGTAGGGCTAGAACGCGCGGCGCGGATCGCTGCATTGCTGGGGATGGACGAATACTGTCAGCCCTGGACGACGCTTGCAGAGCGCATCCGCTCCGACGTCTTCGCACACGGTTACGACGCCCAGGTCGGCGCCTTCACTCAGAGCTACGGCTCTCCCTACCTGGATGCCACGAATCTGCTGCTTTGCCGGCTTGGTTTCATCGGGGCCGATGACCCCAGGTGGGCGGCCACGGTTCACGCGACGCGGCGCGAGTTGTGTCGCGAGGGGCTGATGTACCGCTACCGTCACGCGGACGACTTCGGCGTGCCCGAAAGCGCGTTCCTCGTGTGCACCTTCTGGATGGTGCAAGCGCTGCTCAGCATCGGGGAGCGTCGAGCCGCACGTGAGTCGTTCGAAGAGGTTCTCGGCTGCGGCAATCACCTGGGGCTGCTCAGCGAGGACGTGGAGTTCGCCACGAAGCGTCTGCTCGGCAACTTCCCGCAGGCCTACAGCCATCTCGCCCTGATTGATACGGCACTGCTGTTCGCGGGTGGGCCGTTGCGCACGGAAACCCTGCTCAGAGAGTGCGAGCCGTTCGACTTCACCGAGGACGATTGAGGAGCCGCGTCGTTCGGTCCGTCGAGCCGGCTCGAGCGCTTCCGCAGGCCGGGTCAGCTTGGATTGAGCCAGCTGAGCGCCCTGCGATACAGCCCCCGGTGCGTTTCGAGCGCGACTTCGTGTCCGAGTCCGTCTGGCATGGCCATCCGTGTGGCAATGCGCTCATGCAGGAGCCAGTCTCGAACGGTCCGTGTACGTCGAACGATTGGGTCTTGTTTGCCGGTGATGAGGTACACGCGTCGCACATGGCGGCGAGCACGCCGGAGGGCTCGGATGGCTTCTGCGCCCCAGTAGGCGTCGCTCGCACCGAGCACGAGCCAGCGGTTGAACGTGCGCGGGTAGCGTGCACCGAGGTTCATCGCGACGTGAGCGCCCTCACTGAAACCGATCAACGTGTTGCCGTAGAGCTGAACGCGCCGGCCGTACTTCTTGCGCAGGCGGCTCAATGCGGCGAGCACGATACGGCGCCCTGCCGCCCAGTCGTTGTTCCATGAGCGGCCGCTGCCGTACGCGTGCGGGCCGCCGGGACACACCAGCCACCCTACCCGTCGTGCCACGGCTGCCCAACGATGGCAGGCGTGAGCGGGTTCGCCACCGCGTCCGTGCAAATAGAAGACCACCGGCTTGAGCGTCTTTCGTCCTGGTCCCGTGGGCGTGTAGTAGTAGACGGGGCTGTCCCCGGGCAGCGCGAGCCTCTGTAGATCGGCGGAAACGCCGGGGGGCCTTTTCGATGAGACCGGGGCCGGACGCTTCCGCTGTCTCGCAGGGTTCGGGATGACCAGCTGTTGTCCCGGCCGGATCACGTCACGACGCGATATCCCATTGGCTTCGCACAGCGCTGCAATGGTCACCTGGTACCTACGTGCGATGGCCCCGAGTGTCTGCCCTCGAACCACGGTGTGGCGACGTTCGCCGGCGAGCGTTGGGGTCGCTGCCAGCCACATGGCGGTCAAGAGGGCGAGGAGCGTACGCACACGCATGACTCGTGCTACTCCTGACGTTCGGAAGCGAAGGTGGCTCCATGGACCTCCGCGCGCACTCTCGGGAGGGCAGCAGGATAACGTGTGCGAACGTACTCGATGAGCTTCTCTCGAACGTGGCAGCGCAGGTCCCAGGCGTCGCTGGCGTTTCGGGCGCTCATGAGCGGCCGCAGGGTCATCGTGGTCTCGCTGGAGTCGGTGACCTGCAGGCCCCAAACCTTGCCGTCCCAGAGCTTGGACTCGTCGAGCAGCCGCTTCAGCTCCGCGCGCACTTCGTCGATGGGTACGCTGAAGTCCACGCGAAGCTCCACGGTGCCCAGGATCTCGGCGGACACCCGGGTCCAGTTCTGGAACGGCCGATCGAGGAAATGCGTCACGGGCACGATCAGACGCCGAAGGTCCCATATCCTGACCACGACATAGGTCAGATTGATCTCCTCGATGCGCCCCCACTCCCCTTCGATGATGACGACGTCGTCCACGCGGATGGGTTGCGAGATGGCGATCTGAATGCCGGCCAGTACCGTCGCAATCCCACGCTGGGCCGCGAAGCCGAGAACGATGCCCGCTATGCCCGCTGAAGCCAGCAGCCCGGCTCCGAGCTCGCGTACGCGCTCGAAGGTGAGCAGCACGAAAGCCAACGTGAGCACGATGATGACGAAGCCGGCGATATTGCGAAAGGCGCCCACCTGGGTCTGCAGTGCGCGCGCCGAGAGGTTGTCCGCCGTGTCGATGCGGTGGCGGTGCACCAGGAGTTCCTCGATCACACGCACCGCCCTGAACGCGGTCCAGCCGGTCACCACGATGACGAGCACGAGCAACGCGTGCTGGGTCGCGTCTTTGAACTGCTGCGGCAGGCTCAGAAGAGGCAAGAGCAGCGTCATGGCAAGCACCGGGACCAGCCGCTGCAAGGGCACGCGCATGTGCCGAACCACGGCGTCGTCGATGATGGTGTCCGTGCGTCGAGCCCAGCGGCTTATGGCTCGCAGAACCAGGGTCGCGATGAACCATCCCACCAGCAGTCCTGCCACGAGCACCCCGAGCGAATAGGCCGTGTCTCTGGTCGGGATCCAATGTGCCAGACGTTGCGGGAGCGACGTCCACCCAGCTTCGTTGGACGGGGCGTACACAGCCCAGCTGTGCACTAGACTGTCGAGTATCGCGATGAGACGGACAACCGTTTCTTGTGCGGAATTCACGGCAGCAGGTCCTCCTAGAGCGATGCGATACGACAAACACACGTCCCGGGCAAGCGATCGCTACGAAAGCGCTCTCGAATGCGATGCCGGCGACGTCAGTTACGCCTATTGCCTAGAAGGCGAACCAAGGTTACGGGCTGTGGGGCATGAGCCAACACGGGTCGTTGCCCACCACAGGTGTGCGCCGCTCAACCCGACGTGCGTGGGAGCTCGGCGACGAGCTGAACAGCGCGCTCGCCGAGCTCCGAGGGTGGGGCTTCAGAGAGCCGCTGGCGGATCTCCCCCTGTGTGTCGACGACGAATACCGTGCCGCCTTGCATCAGACCGAATGCTCTGAAGATCTTGCCCTGCGGGTCGGCCAGCACATAGAAGGGCAGTCTGGCGTCATACGCGACTGCGCGCACCAGAGCCCTGTAGTTGCGGGCCACGCCGATAACCTCGGCGTTCAACGCCCGCAACCTGCTCCAGCGGGCGCTCAGGACCCGCGCCAGAGCGCTGCAGCGCTCCGAGCGGATGGAATCGCAGAAGAACAGCAACAGGGGCCTCTGCCGAGCTCGCTCGATCGTCACACGGGCGCCCGTCTGCGCCAGAGCGGAGACCGCGGGCAAGTCATCGCCGGCCGACAGCGGGTCAGAAGGCCCGTGCGACGGCGTACGGACCGGCTCGCGTGCGGGGTGTGTGCCCCTCGCTTCGGGTCCGTGTTTGGAACAGCCTGTCAGCACGGAGGCTGCGGACAGGAGGATGCACAGCAGTCTTGTTCCAGGCTTCACCTCGAAGATCCGGGGATAGCGAAGCAGCGAGCACACTGCGATGTGCTCGCCCCGTCTGAATCGACTCAGCGATCGATGCCGCACCCGGCGCGGCTTCGCAAGCCCTATTCGACTCGAACGCGCGAGAAACTGAATGCGTCGGTGCACGTTCGCGAGCCCCCAACTTCCGCGAGCCGCGTCGTGAGCGAAACTTGCGGAATGAAGTTTGCAAAGAAGACGAACTTCGAGCACGCAAAACGAACAGGCCGTTCGCTCGGTGTTCCGATCCCGAGCGATCCCGATCACGCGGGGTTGCGAATGTCCCGCGCGGTGTGCCATGCTCTGTGTGGTCCACGCGCGGAGCGCGCAGCGAATGAGGTTGTGCGTGTCGCGGTGTTGACTCGCTGCCGCAATTCGGCCCCAAGATCAGGCGCCCTTCGGGCCGCCCGAGTGCCCTGCTGTCTGGGATCCGTGGGACTCTGGAATCTTCTTCCAGGCCTCTGGCCACGAAAACGCTTCTGGCTGCTCACCGCCGGTTTGCTGCTGCCGAGCGCCTACTTCCAAGCGAAAGGATTCTCGTACTTGGTGGGTGCATGCCTCGAGTCCCACGCGCAGGCTCGGTCTGGCGGAGGGCAGGTTCACGCGCACAGACGCGAGACGCATGGCCGGAGGACACGTTCGGCAGCACCGATCCTCGCAAGAAACCCCTTTGATTCGGAGACTGGGCCATTGAACGCGCCGCCCACCGAAGCGAAGCGAGCCAGGACGCTCGACCTCAGCGATGTTCTGCACGCGCCGGAGTGTGAGGGCATTCGAGTCGCCAGTGCCGTCGAGTCGAGCGATCCGTTGTGGTCGAGCGCCGTCGTCAGGGGGCCTGACAGTGGCCGTGGAAGGGTACGTCGTGTCGGGCAGATGGTAGGGGACAGGCAAGTCGTGTTCATCGGCTTCAACCCGGCAGTGCGCAGCCCTGCCGTCTGGCTGGTCTCTGAGTCCAAGCTCTGCCAGGCTCTGGTCTTCGGCAAGAAGACGGCAGCCGGTTCGACGACGATCTCCGCCAAACAGGCGAAGCCCGCGGCCGGAGGCCATGGCAAGCGCGTCCGGTCCCGGCAGAAGCCCCGCCTGCCGTCCGTCATCGCGAAGGGCATCCAACGCGTTGGGCCGACGGAATACGTCATCGCGCGCTCGGCCGTCGATGCAATTCTCGAGAATCATTCACTGCTCGCGCGCTCGGTACGCGTCAAGCCAAAGCAGGCGAAAACCGGCACGGTCCTCGTCCTCTCGCGCGTGAGAAAGGGCAGCCTGCTGTCGCGAATCGGTCTCAAGCGGGGCGACGCCATCGAGGCGCTCAACGGCTTTTCGCTGGCGAGCCCCGAGAAGGCGCTACAAGCCTTCGCTCGTCTGAGGACCGCCAGCAACCTCTGGCTTCGCCTCCGGCGCGGCGAGAAGCCCATTACCATCGAGTATCGGATCCAGTAGACGTGCACGACACGAGAGCGCGTGGCCGACAGTCCATTCCAGCGTTGCTGCCTCCATCGGCCAGACGCTGCGATTGTCACGGTTGTCTTCCCTTAGGCTCACCGGCCGCGGCTGCGACGTTGGCGGCCCGGCCCGCGAAGTAGCCGTGGGTGACCGGCACGCCGCGCGGCCTCGCTGCTGCTCCTCCCGGAGCGAACGCGTGCACGACAGCGCCGAGTTGCTCGGGAGCCATCGGCGCCGGAAGATCCGGCTCGGCGCCGGGAGCTGCGAGCGTATCGACGTGCAGCGTTTGGGTGGGGAAGGCGAACACGACTCCGAGCTTCCGCGCGAGACGCAGGATTTCGAGCAACACGTAGTGGCGCTGTTCCAGCTCTTCGGACCAGGTCTTCACCTCGAAGAAGAAGTAGACCAGCACGTCGAGGGAGCTCGCACCGAATCCGGACATGTGCACCTCGTAGTAGTCCTTGCGGGTGGTAGGATTGGCCTGGATGATGCCGCGAATGCCTTCGACGAACGCCTGCATCTGTTCCGGCGTCGTGTCGTACGTCACGTTCAGCGTGAACTTGCTTCGGCGGTACCGGCGCGCGCCGTAGTTGTCGATGTTGGCCTCCATGAACTTGGCGTTGGGAATCGTCACGAGCGAGTTGTAGAAGGTGCGAATGCGCGTCGAGCGGAAACCGACCTCATCGACGATGCCCTCCACGCCGGAGACAACGACCCAGTCGCCGATCTGGAAGGGTCGATCCACGAAGATCATGATGCCCCCGAAGAAGTTGGCGAGAGTGTCCTTCGCAGCCAATGCCACGGCCACGCCCCCGATCCCAAGCCCAGCGAGCAGGGAGGTCACGTCGACGCTGAGGTTCTCGAGGACGAAAAGCAGGCCTGCGATGAGGGTGAGGAGCTTGAGGCTCTTCCTTATCAAAGGGACCAGCTGGTCGTCGAGCTTCGATTCCGTGGCGGCCGCCTTGGCTGCCATACGCTCCGCCAGTACGTCTACCAGGCGGTACACGGCCCACACGAGCGAGACGACGACCAGCAGGCGTACCGCGACGCTGACGGCCTTCGACGCGTGATCCGGGAGTCCCAACTCCGGGTACACCAGGCCGAGCAGAACGGCCATCGCGAGGGTCGCGCCGGGAGAGGCAAAGACGTCGACGAACCGTGCAGCCCAAGCCTGGCCGAGACTGCCTGCCAGCCTCTTGAGCCGACTGCTCACGACGAACTGGATGATCTTGCGTATGACCAGGCCCACCAACAGCGTGCTGAGCAGAGCGAGGTACTGCCACAGCGCGACTCCGAACACCTCGCCCCGCAGCGATGCCGGAACGTATTGGGTCAGCGTATCTCCGAGGTACGCGAACGAAAGGCCAGCCGCATCATCGACTCCGTCGAGTATCTGGGGCCTCGCGTAGGATGACGGTGCTGCGTGTCCGAGCGAACTCAGGGCCAGGACCGCCAGCGAGCTCGCCCACGTCAACAGGGGAGGTAGGATGCGATGAATCACGCGATGCGTCTCCGTGGATGGGGGGTCGTGAATCGCCAACTGCATACGGCTAGCGATTAGGCACACCACCGTGCCACCGCACGGGCGGACGAGCTAGCGTCCGGGCCTTTCGAGGGGCGTCGAGCCAGCTACGTTGCGGGTTTCGCCCGTCTGCGCCAACACCACCCGCGGCCCGGGTCGCGGGCGTCACATGGTTCTCACGGTTCCGCGGCCAGGACCAGAGTCACTCCGTCGTTGGTCGTTCGAATGTCGAGTGTCTTGTCTCCCAGCCGCGTGTCGACCTGCCGGTCAACGACCAGCACGGGCTTGCCGCTACTGTTGAAGATCAAGTCGTCGGGCCGCGCAATGTCCGTGTGCAGGGACAGGCTCCCTGATTGCGGTATCAAGCGAATGACCGCACCCTGCGGTGCATGGATCCTGCGGAGCAGGCCATCCAGGTGAGCCCCGGCAGCTTCTGTGGTGTTCATCCTGAGAGGACTTTCGGCGTGGTTGATTGCGCGTGCGGGCAAGCAAAATTCGTGCCTCGCCGGTGATTGAGCCGGTCTTTCGCAGGGTGGTGCCCCTGTTTGGGGCGGCGTGGCGCGCCCGGTGGCGCAATATGACCCACTTCCCGCGCATTCCAGGGTGCCGCGCCGTGTCCTGGCACGCAGATGTCCGAGCTCGCTTCCGAGGGACTGTTCTCAGGGCCCCGACGCCAGGACCAGCGACACCCTGTCGTCGGTCGTCCGTATGTCGAGCGTCATGTCCGAAAACGCCGCCTCGACCTGCCTGTCAACGACGAGCACTGGCTTGCCGCCGCGGTCGAAGACCCAGTCATCGGGCCGCGCAATGTCGGTCTGCAGGGACAGAGACGCGGATTGTGGCACCAAGCGGATGACGACGCCTTGCGGCGCACGGACCCTGCGCAGCAAACCATGGAGGAGATCCGCGGCGGGCTGTGTGATGTTCATCATGCGGTCCTTTCGCTACGGATGGGTGATGGCTTCGGGCTTGCACAGTCCATGCCCTGGCCCTGACTCAGTCCGCCGGGCCGATCCATACCGAAGCCAGGACGCCGCTCCGGGACCAGGACGGGAGGATACTACGCGTCCACAACGCCGTACGCGGCGAGTTTTCTGTAGAGCGTCTTGCGATTGACGCCGAGTTTCTGGGCGGCCACCGATTTGTTGCCGCCGGCCGCCTCGAGGACGCGCAAGATGTAGCGTTTCTCCACCTCCTCGAGCGGCACCAGCTCGGACAGGTCATCGCCGGCGACGATCACGTGGCGCGACTGATAGCCCCGGATCTTGTCGGGCAAGTCGTCGAGGGAAATGCTGTCGTAGGTGGTCAGCGCAACGGCCCGCTCCACGGCGTTGCGAAGCTCACGAACGTTGCCGGGCCAAGGGTAGTTGAGCAACGCGGCCGCGGCAGATCCCGAGATCCCTTGCACGGCCTTGCTCGCCGCTCGGGCGGCCTGCCGGACGAAGTGCTGCCCGAGAAGCAGCACATCGCCGCCGCGCGAGCGCAGGGGCGGCATGGCAACGGTGAGTACGTTCAGCCGGTAGTACAGATCCTCACGAAAAAGGCCATCCTCGATCGCGGACTCGAGGTCCCTGTGTGTCGCAGCGATGATACGCGTGTCGAACGGGACCTCCGTATTGCTGCCGATCGGGCGCACCTGGCGCTGCTCGACGATGCGCAGAAGCTTGGGCTGCAGTCCCAGTGGAAGGTCGCCGATTTCGTCCAGGAACAGCGTGCCGCCCGAGGCGCTGACGAGCAGGCCTGTGCGCGAGACGCGTGCGTCCGTGAACGCTCCGCGAACGTGTCCGACCAGCTCAGCCTCCAGCAGCGCTTCGGGCAAGGCAGCGCAGTTGACCGCTACGAACGGGCTCGACGAACGCTTGCTGCAAGCGTGGATGGCACGAGCAGCGACCTCCTTGCCCGTCCCTGTTTCCCCGGTGACGAGAACCGTGGCATCCGACATGGCGACGCGAGTCAGGAGCGACCTGACTTCTGCCATGGTCGGGCTCATGCCGATCAGATCGTGGGTCGGTTCACCGGCTCCCACGGCGAGCCTCAGGCGCCGGACCTCGGCACGAAGCTCGTGATGTTTCACCGCGCGGCGAACAGCAAGCGCCAGGGCCTCGATCTCGAACGGTTTGGTCACGAAGTCGAACGCCCCAGAACGCATGGCCGAAATGGCGGATTCCATGCTTCCGAACGCCGTGATCACGAGGACCGGTACATCGGGATGAGCCATCGCGACTTGATTGCAGAGCTCGACTCCACTCATCCCCGGCATGTTGAGGTCGGTCAGCACGACGCGGACCTCTCTTTCGGAGAGCACGCGAAGCGCCTCGGTCGCGCTGGGCACCGTGGTGAGCTCGAAACCCTCCGACCTCAGTCCCAATTCGATCAGACGGAGGGTTGCGTGGTCGTCGTCTACGATGAGGATGTGCTGGGACATGACTCGCGAAGTGGCGTCAAGTATAGCTCGAATCGTGCGCCCCGGCCGACTGTCGAGTCGACGGAAACCCAACCTCCGTGTTCTTCGACGATCGTGCGCGTGATGCTGAGCCCGAGCCCTGTGCCCTCGCCCGAGGGCTTGGTGGTGAAGAAGGGATCGAACAGTCTGCCTAGATCTTCGGAGGGGATCCCCGACCCGTGGTCGGCAACGCCAATACGCCAAGTGGGCCGCTCACGACTGTGGTCTCGGTCCGGTCGCGCGACCGTGACCAGCTCGAGCGTGAGACGGACGGTGCTCTTCTGAGGGCTCGCCTGGATGGCGTTGATGACCAAGTTGGCCAAGGCTTGCTGCAATTGAGCCGGGTCGACCGAAGCCAAGGCCTGGAGTTCTCCTTGGACCTCCAGCGCCACTTCCCGGCTCGCGGCAAGGGGAGCAAGGAGCTGCGTCGTTTCGTTCAGGATGTCGTGGAGATTGACACACACCCGGTTCGGGGGGCGGCGGCGCGCGTAGTCGAGCAGGTTGCGCACGAGCTTGGTCATCCGTGCGCACTGTTCCACGATCACCTGCGCGCTCGAGAGCGCTTCGTCACCCTCGACTCTGCGGCGGACTATCAGGTTGGCGTGGCCGGCCACGACGTTGATGGGCGTACCGATCTCGTGGGCCACGGCCGAAGCCAACTTGCCGACCGTCGTGAGCCGCTCCGCGTGACGCAGCTGCTCCAGCGCCGCCAGCCGTGCCTCGGTCTGGTCTTCCATCGCCCTGCGTGAAGCAGCAAGTTGCGAAGCCATGGCATTGAGCTCGCTGGCGAGCATACCCAATTCGTCGCGGCGCTCGAGCTCGAGCGGGGACTCGAACTGACCCTGACCGATCTGCCGCGCCTTGTGGACCAGGCGAGTCACGGGCCTGCCCACGTAGTACGCACCGAGTAGTACCGCGAGCAGGCCGCACACGACCGCAACGGAAAGACTCGCGAGCAGCGTGCTGCGGATCGCCTCTCCCGTGTAGACGGACTTCGGCGTCAGACTCTCGACGAGTTCGATGGCTCCTAGCCCGCTGCTGGGGCCTCGGATAGGGAAGTAGGAAACCAGCCGCTCGTCCTCATAGTCCTCGCCGTCGGAGTCTCTTCTGGGCTGCGTCAGCTGCACGATTTCGCCGCGAGCAACGGGCGCAAGCTGGGCTCGCGGCAACTTGGGCAGCCTGTGGCGCGGAACACCTGGGCTCAACGAGACCCACCTGATAGAGATCCCGCTGCGCGAGGCATCGATGTGATGTACCAACGTCGCGGCCGCCTGTTCGCCTTCCTCCTCGATCAGCTGCTCGACGGCTGCGCCGAGCGTCGTGCCCAAGACCCGATGATGACGTCGCGCATCCGCATCGAACCGAGCTACTTCCCTGTGGACGCGAACCCAGGAAGACACGGCCAGCACGGCGAAGACGGCTGCGACCAGCGCGAAACTGAGTTTGCGACCTACCGTCATGCGTCACCGTGGGCCGCGTTTGTCGGGCCTCGAGACTGGGCCGCTCATTGTCCCTCTAGGTACCACGTGGGGCATATTGGGACAGCGGAATGGCCCACGGGTCGAACTGGTATGCGCTGCCGCATGTCTGGCAGCTCGCACGGCCTCGGTCGACCGTTCCGTCCAACCACAGTTCGAGGAACTGAGCCCGCGTTCCGGTGCTCGGCTGTGGCGCTGTGCGGCACGCGATTCCCGGGAGGCGGGTCAGTTGGCGAGGTCGACGTCCACACGACGGTCGAGCGCCCAACCCTGCTCGTTC
>JAFGIS010000608.1 GCA_016929495.1 Polyangiaceae bacterium
CGACCGGCACCACCACGGGAACCACGACCGGCACCACCACGGGAACCACGACCGGCACGACGACCGGCACGACGACCGGCACCACCACGGGCACGACGACCGGCACCACGACCGGTACCACTACGGGAACGACCACGGGCACGACGACCGGCACCACCGGACCCGCCGTGGTCAATCCGACCGTTCTCAACGGGTTTGGCACGGCAACAACCACCGGGCACTCTGGCTATTTCTATACCTACGACGACAGCACCGATGGTGGGACGTCCACGATGAATCCGGCGTGTCCTGATCCGTGCTTCGCCAGTAGCGGCACGTCGATCTGCGTGTCCGGCGAAGGAGCCGAGGTCAGGGACGACAATGACTACGAAATCAACTGGGGCGCTGGCCTCGGTTGGAACATCGGTCAGGCAGAGGGTACGGGAGAGGGTGAGACAGCCAAGACCCCGGTCGATATTTCGGCGTACACGACGGTGACCGTGACGCTCGCGTGCAACGTCAGCACCTCGAACCTCCGGGCCAAGTTGGATTTCGATGACGACGCCAACTACTGCACCCCCATCATGTGCGGGTCCAACATACTCACGTTGGCAACCGATTTCCTGGATCAATGCTGGGAAGGGGGAAATCAGACACCGCTCGACGCGTCCAAGCTCACGGCCGTCGCCGGCATCCAGGTAGGCGTCTACACGAGCAAGGGCTCCACGACGCCGTTCGACTTCTGCATCCAGGAGATTTCGTTCCAGTAGGCACCCGGCTGGGTCAAGCCAGAAGCGGCAGGGTCGGCGTCTCCCGTCGTGCCCTTGGGGCAGCGGTTCCCAGAGCTGCCTTTCCTTGCGCCAGCGTCGAGGCTACGGTCTGGGTCCGTGACCGCTTCAGCTGACGCTCGGCGTGATACTGCGCGCGCAACGTGGACGGAGCGCCTGACACGCTCGTCGTCTCCGGGCCAGCTCGGCCCCGTCGGCACCCTGTTGCTGTTCGTCATGAACGTTCTGTTGTCCATGACGTTGGCGATCGCCGCGCTCACGCCGCTGCACGTGGCCCACAGCACGGCCGCACCGCTGCCACCTCTGGAGAACGGGCGCAGCTTCGATCTCGAGCAGCCGACGGGCTGCCACTACGTGCCCGGCGACGAGATCCCTCTCTATCGTTTCTTCGGCGGCTTCCAGAGCGAACTCGGTCGCGCGCGAGTCGTGGCTGCTTCCGGCAGCCGCTTGCACCTCGAGATCCTGCCGAAGACCTTCGTCTATCCTCCAGGTCGGCAGGGTTTCGTCACGGGCAACCGCAAGGGCCGGCTCGATCTCGACCTCGGCAAGACGCCGACGTTCGTGCCCGGCGACGTGCTGAACGTCTTCGAGGGCTATCAAGTCGTCGGCAAGATCCGATTGGAGCGCAAGGTCGAAGGCCAGCCGCTGGTCGGGCGGCTCCTGGAGTACAACGACAGGGGCCGAGAGCTGCTCGATTCCGGTCCAGACGCGTTCTTGGGACTGACGGTGAGTGAGTACACCGTGCAGAGCACCCTGCTCTTGTTCTCGCAGGACCGCTCGGTGATGGCGCTGGAGATCGGCGTGCTCGCCTCTGTGCTCTTGCTCGAAGTCCTTCTCTTCGCCCGCTGGCGTCTGGGTCTCATCGCCGTGCTCGGGAGAGCCGTCGTGGGCTCCTTCCGGCGGCTTCGGCAAGGCACGCGTTCGGGACTCGGTCATGCGTTGGGCCTGGGGCTCGCGTTTCCGCTGTCCTGGTTCACCGGCAGGTTCATCGTCGCCTGGATCCGCAACAACCCCCTGCTCGGCGCTTGGGGCCGTGCGCTTCCCGACAGCGCCTGGTGGCTGCTTTCTGGGAGCATGCTGCTCGGTTGGATGGTGCTCTGGGCCGTGCGGCGTGAGCATCTGGCGCTCTGGGCGTGGCGGCGCATGGACTTCGTGCCGCGACGGTGGCTGCCGAGGCTCGCGCGCGTCGCGGGATCGCTGGTGCTCGGGCTGTATCGCTGGCAGCGCACGCCCGCGCGCCGCTACAAGCTTCTGGCGAACCAAGTCGGAACTTGGCCATCGCGGCTCGCGGGCAGCACGCCCGCCTACCGGCTCGTCGCCTGGACCCTGCATCTGTTCGTGTTCTGGGCCTTCGCGCACGCGCTCACGGGATTCATGGCCGCAGACGTCAACGTGGCCCTGGGGTTTCTGATCCCGGACGACAGCGCGCTCAAGCTGCCGGGCATGGTCGTAACCAACCCGAACAGCATCGTGCGCTGGCTACGGGCCACGGCGTCCAACCTCGGCGTGCTGTGGCACACGGGGCCGGCTGCCGTGACCTTCGAGCAGGCGACGGCGATCATCCGGTTTCTGATCTACGCGGCCGCGATCGCCGGCTGCATGATCGGATACGTCCACTCCGTGCTCAAGGCTTTCTCGTGGACCAGCATCCGCAACGTGGACTTCACGCCGCTCGGCTGGCTCACGGCCGCCATGTGCTACTCGCCCCTGCTCGGCTACGTCGTCTGGACGGTGATCCCCTTCCCATTGAGCCAGGTACCCGCCATCACTCAGGGGCCGCTGTTCTACGCAATGCTAGTCGTCGAGCTGCTGCTCAACATCTTCTACACGATGAGCCTGTACAACATGTTCACCAAGTTCGGCGTCTTGGTGGACAAGGGCATGGTCGATAGCGGCTTCTATTCGATGGTCCGGCACCCGAGTTACACGCTCGAGGCCTTCATGTTGATCATGGTGTACGCACGGATGCTGCAGACCGGCCTCCCGTGGCTTGGCGTGTTGGTGCTCTGCGCCCTGTACTGGCTTCGTTCCGAGCGCGAGGACGCCTTCATGAGCGGCTCCAATCCGGAGTACGCCCGCTACAAGGAGCTCGTCCCGCACAAGTACATTCGCGGGCTGGTGTGAGAGACCCAATCACTGACACGCGAGCCCGAGCGTCTTGGCCGTGGTGCGGTACTTCTCGGCCCACTCGGTGCACATCTTCTCCGGGAGCTTGGTGAGGCCATCGCACATCGTGACCTTGGTGGGGTCCTTGGACTGCACTGCCATGACCTGCTTGCAGCATATGAGTGCTTGCTGACAAACCGGCGAGGTCGCGCCCGAAGTGACGGCACCGGCCAACGCCGCCGCCCGGTAGTAGTACCAGCCAGCAGTCCCCCCTCCGCCGAGCAGCAGCACGAGGACCACCGCGACAATGAGGCCCGTGTTGCCCTTCTTTGGCTTCGTCGAGGCGGCGCCAGGAAAGCCGCCCGCTTGCGGTCCGGGAGGCGGCGCTGCCCAAGCGCCGGGCTGAGGGCCGCCAGGAGGTGGTTGGTTCCAAGCTCCCGGCGCCGCAGCACCCGGGGCGCCAGGCGCACCGGGCGGACCGCCCCACCCAGGAGCTGGCGCAGGTGCACCGGGCGGCATGGCCTGCGGTTGGCCTGGCATGGGCGGCTGGGGTTGGCCGAAACCATGCTGTGGCTGGGTGGCGCCAGGCTGGCCCGGACCCCAGGCGCCGGGTTGTGGCGGGGGCGCAGGGGCGTTCCACCCCTGTTGCGCTGGGGGAGCTCCTGGCGGGGGCTGTCCCCAGCCGCCTGGTGCGGCGCCAGGACCTCCGGGCTGAGGGGGCGGCCATCCCTGGCCTGGCGGCAGCGGACCGGGTGCGCCTGCTGATCCATACGCAGGACCTGGCGCAGTTGGTGCTACTGGATTCCAGCCACCGGGTTGTCCCTGACCTGGCGGTCCACCGCCCCCGTATCCTCCCGGCTGCCCTGGGTTTTGATTGGACATTGATTGCCTCCAGAGCGACTCGGTAGCACGCCCGGCCAGAGCGCATCAAGCTCGCGCACCGCCCCCGCCCTGCCTCCAGGATTCGCCGCAGAATTCGATAGCGCCGACAAGACAGACCTGGCGCTGCGCCGGAATCTCGTCCGCAGGGCCGACTCTGGAATTGCGCGAGGGTTGCCACGCTCTACGCTCCGGTCAATGAGACTCGCCCTCGCCTTGGTGTTCACAGCCATCGCCGTGCTCGCACCGCTCTCGCTCGCTCGGGCCCAAGCCACTGCGACCACAGCGCGCGCTCCCGCGGTCCACGTTCCATTCGAGAAATACAGACTGCCGAACGGGCTGGAGGTGATCCTTCACCAGGACCACTCGCTTCCGCTGGTGGCCATCAACGTCTGGTATCATGTCGGTCCCGTCAACGAGCCCGTCGGACGATCGGGCTTCGCGCACCTGTTCGAACATCTGATGTTCGAAGGGTCTCGTCACGTCGGGAAGCGCTTCGACACCCTGCTCGAGGCCGCGGGAGCCACAACGAGCAACGGAAGCACCAGCTGGGACCGCACCAACTACTTCGAAACGGTACCGCGGCAATACCTCGAGCTCGTACTGTGGCTCGAGAGCGATCGCATGGGGTTCATGGTCGATTCGCTGACGGCAGAGAGCCTGAGCGTCCAACGCGATGTCGTGCTCAACGAACGACGGCAGAGCTACGAGAATGCTCCGTACGGCACGAGCTCGCTCATGTTGCTCGATAGCCTCTTTCCGCCGGGGCATCCGTACCATGGCGCCATCATCGGCTCGGTGGAAGACATCCGGGCGGCTACCCTGACCGAGGTGCGCCAGTTCTTCCGGGACTACTACGCACCGAGCAACGCCACGCTCGCGCTGGCCGGCGACTTCGAGCGCGAGCGAGCCAAGGCGCTCGTCGACCGCTACTTCGGCGACCTGCGCCGCCAGCCGCAGCCGCCCCGGCTCGTCCGCACTGGCCGAGAAGTCCCCCCTAAGGCGGGGCGCTTCGAAGTCGTCGAACCGGTCGACCTCGCGCAGGTGTCGTTCGGATGGGTGGCGCCTCCCGCGTACAGCCATCAGAGCGTGGCGTTGGAGGTGGCCATGGCGCTGCTCGCCGGCGGAAAGGCGACTCGCCTGTACCGCGAGCTCGTGGTGGACGAGCAGCTGGCGAGTGACGTCTCTGCCTGGGTCGACCCGAACGCGCTCGGAAGCATCGTCTCCGTCAGCGCGCTGGCGGCTTCCGGCAAGTCGGTGCCGAAGCTCGAACGCGCGCTCGAGGAAGCGGTGCGGCGGCTAGCGACGGAGAAACCGAGCCTCGAGGAGATGCAGCGCGCGAAGAGGCGCCTCTTGGTCGATCTGTACGACGAGCTACAGCTTCTCAACGGGCACGGCGGAGAGTCGGGCAGGGCGGGGCTGCTGCAACGTTTCAACTACTATGTGGGCGATCCTGGCGCGCTCTCGGACTGGGCCGAACGCATAGAGCGCGTCAGCGCGGAGGACGTCCGAAGCGTCGTCGCGGCTGAGCTTGGCCAGGCCCGCCGCGTCGCCGTCATCACGATGCCCGCTGCCCGTCCGGAGAGCCCCCCATGATGCTTCAGAAGCTACGCCAAGCACACACGACGCTCGAGCGAACTGCGCTTCGGGCCGGACGGGCGCTGCCCTGTCTCGTCCTGATGGCTCTATCCGCGGGCTGCGCTGCATCGTCCCACCGCCCTCCCCCGCCCCCTGCGCCTCGCGCGAGCGATTGGCGCGATCAAGTGCCGCCCGCAGGCAGTCCGGCGCCGGTCACGTATCCGCTAGCCGAGCACGACCGGCTCGACAACGGCATGAACGTGTACGTCGTGCGCCGCCCGGCGGGTGTGCTCACGCTGTCGCTGGTGGTTCGCTGCGACCCACCCGAGCCCGGCCGCACCGGACTCGCGGCTCTGACCACGCGCATGCTGACCGAAGGCACTGTCGATCACCCTGGACTCGCGTTGGCCGAAGCCGCCGAGTCACTCGGCTCGACGCTGGCCTCCGATGCGGGACGCGACTCGCTCACGGTCGGGCTGACCACGTTGCGCTCCGATGCTTCGCGAGCGCTGGCTTTGTTGGCCGAGGTGGTGCAGCGTCCCGGTTTCGATCCTCGCGTGGTCGCCCGCGTCCGCTCCGAATGGATCGACGGGCTGCTGGCGGAACGCCAGGAGCCTTCGCGCATCGCGTCGCTCGTGGGGCTCCGAGCCCAGCTCGGCGATATCCACGGAGCTCCGGTGGGCGGAGCTGTCGAAGACGTGCGACAACTCGAGGCGGCGGATCTCCGGACCTACCATGTCCACGCCTTCGTCCCGAACAGCAGTGCGCTGGTGGTCGTAGGAGACGTCGCACTCGACGACATCCGCTCGGACGTCGCTCACTTGTTCGGCTCCTGGACCGGCGCCCCAGTGCTCGAAGCGGCTCCGCCCCCCGTGCCGGAGGCGCCGGCTCGGACCCGGGTCCTGGTGGTGGACCGTCCCGGTGCGGTCCAGACGGCCCTGTTCGTGGCGCAGCCGTTGCCCAAGCGCGGCATGCCCGGACACGAAGCACGCCAAGTCATCAACTCCATAGTGGGCGGGCTCTTCACGTCGCGAATCAACACGAACCTGAGAGAGAAGCACGCCTACACGTACGGGGCGCGCAGCGTAGCCGTAGCGACGCGCTACTGGGGAGCATGGATCGCAACGACGAGCGTCAAGACCGACGTGACCGCGCCTGCCCTCAAGCAGCTGGTATCCGAGCTGAAGGGCGTCCAGGATCCGGCGCGCGGCCGCCCGATCGCGGATGACGAGCTGGCGAGAGCCAAAGCAGATCTGGTGGCTGCGCTCGGCGCGCATCTGGAGCGGATCGAGGCAGTCGAGTCGGACACGCAGGCTCTGTTCACGTACGGCCTGCCTCCGGACTACTTCTCCGGCTACCCTGAGCGCGTGGCGGCGGTCACGCTACAGTCCGCCGCGGAGCAGGCGCGGACGACGCTCGTACCGGACCGGCTCACCGTGGTGGCCGTTGGGGATCAGGCGAGGATCACCGCGGCTCTCACGCAGCACGGGTTCGACTGGGTGCCGGCACCCGAGGCGCTGTGGCGATAGAGCCAGCCCGAAGCCTTCGCCGCTGAACCAGGCGCTGGCCAGGCAGGTCCCTGCTTTCCTGGGAGCCGGTGCGCGGCTCGCCCGCGAACCACGGCCTCGGCGCAGCCGAATCGCAGCCGTCGGCGCGCTTGAACCGCGGACAAGTTGCGCCTCCTCTCTTCCGTCGTACCATCATGGGTGGTGGACACACGTGACATTGTGCTGCTTGTGGGCGACGACCCAGAGAGCCGTCCTCAGGCAGAGCAGGCTCTTGTGGCCGCCGACATGACGGTGGTCTCGTTGGGCAGCGGTGAGGCGGCTCTCGCCTGGCTTGAGCACCAGACACCCCTGGTCGTGGTGCTGGACCTGACGGCGCGCTCGCTCGATGGGCATGCGACGCTTCGCCTGATACGCGGCCAACCTCACCTGACCGATGTTCCGGTCGTCGTGCTCACGACCCTGGGTTCCGACGAGGACATCAGGCGCATCTTTGCGATGGGCGCCGATGACTACGTCCACAAGCCGTTCCGCCCGGCCGAGCTCGTGGCACGCATACGCGGACAGACTCGGCTCCGCGACTACGTCGAGCGACTGAACCGTCGTGAGAAGAACTCACAGATCGTCCTCGAGCTGACTCAAGCACTGGCATCGAGCCTCAACATCCGCGACATCCTGTTCGCGGTCGTGCGCCAGGTTGCATCCGTAACGCAGGTCGACCGCTGTAGTATCGTGCTCGTGGGCGAGCAGCAGAGCGTCGGCTACGTGGTGGCGAGCAGCGACGACGAGCAGCTTCGGGATCTGCCCATCCATCTGGGGAAGTACCCGGAAATCCGGGAGGTTCTGGCAACGGGCAACCCGCTGGTCATCCCGGATGCCGCCCATCACCCGCTACTCGCGGAGATACGGCAGAACGAGCCCTTCTTCGGCTTCACCTCGCTCGCCCTGGTACCGATTCTGCACGAGCACGGGCCTTTCGGGGTCATTTTCCTGCGGTCCAAGAACCCCATGTCCTTCTCGTCGCAAGAGATGGCACTCGTGCACACCGTTTCCAACGCCACGGCCATCGCTCTCCGCAACGCGCGCATTCTGCAGTCCCTCCGGGACGAGTCGCAACAAAGTGCGTTCGCCCGGCTCGAGGCGGAGCGGCGGGTTCAGCTGTTCCAACGCTATGCGGACTTCTTCGAGAGTGCGGCCGACGGCATGGTCGTCATCGACCGGAATGGTACCGTGCTCTTCGCCAATCCTCGGGCGCGGGAAATCCTCGGCTACTCCGAGACGGAGCTGATGGGCAGACGGTTCAGCGCGCTCATCGTGGACGAGGAGCGCGAGCGCGTGGTTCGCCTGCTCAGGGGTTTCGGCTCCGGGATCTATCCGCGATGCATGGACCTCGGCATCAATCCCAAGGGCGGCAGCCCCATCATCATCAGCGTCAGTTTCAGCTCCGTTCTCCACGAAGACAACGCGGTGCTGTTCAGCTTTCGCGAAGTCACCCTCGAACGCAAGACCGCCGTGGAGCTGCAGCAGACCAAGGAGTTCCTCGAGCGCGTCATCGACAGCTCAATCGACGCGATCGTGTCGGCCGATCTGTCAGGCCGCATCCTGCTGTTCAACCGTGCTGCATCCCGGCTGTTCGGCTACGATCCGAATCAAGTCGTTGGCCGCCTGAACGTGGCTGCGCTCTATCCGCCGGAGGGCGCGCGACGGGTCATGCGCAAAATCGTCGATCCGAAAGTCAGTGGGCCTCGCAGGCTCGAGGGATATCGGGTAGAGGTCGTCAACGCCGCTGGCGAGCCGATTCACGTCACTGTGTCGGCCGCTCTCATCATGGAGAGCGGTCAGCCTGTCGGTTCGGTCGGCATCTTCACGGATATTCGCGACAAGCTTAGGATGGAGGAACGATTGATGCGCGCTCAACGGGAGCTCCGCGCCCGCGAGAAAGAATCGATCGTTGCGGAGCTCGCCGGAACCGCGGCGCACGAACTCAACCAACCGCTAACGAGCGTGATCGGCTACGCCGAACTGCTTCGCCGCAGCCTGCGCGACGACCACAACCTATGCAGCGCCGCTGGTATCATCATCAGCGAGGCGGAGAGGATGGCTGAGATCGTACGCAAGATCGGCAAAATCACTCGCTACGAGACCAAGGACTACGTGGGCGAGGCCAAGATACTCGATCTCGAAAAGGCCAGCGAGGAAGCAGACTCGGGTGAGCTCAGATGACTGTGGACCCGAGAGAAGCCGCTGCCAGTGCGAAACCGCCCGCCGCCGTCCGGTCGGACGCCGATGTCCTGGGGGACCAGCTCCAGGACGACCAAGCGCAGGTTCACATGCCTGCCACATGGTTCGAGGAGCTCCTGGACCTGGCACTCAGCGTGCCGGTCGACCGAGGCGCGCCGGCCGTGGCGACCCACTGTCTGGACGTGCTGTCTCGGCTGTTGCCTTCCCTGGCTGTCGGTGCGTGTCTGGTTCGACCCAACGCAAGCGAACCACTCATCGTGACCCGGGTGCCCACGGGTTCACACGCCGGCGAGGGACGCGACCCGACGCGCCTGTTCCCGGCAGCGGCTACCGAACGGGTCTTTCGCGTGGACGATACGACGGGCGGCTCGACCCTTCACTTGGCCATCGATGACACAGCATCCATCGCCAACAGCACGGCTTGCTGGGAGCTTGCCCGTCGCGGCGCCAGGGTGCTCGGTGTCGCACTCCAACGCGCCAACGCCTTCCAGCAAGCGCGCGACTCCCGCGCCGAATTCGAGCGGCTGCAAGCCCACGTCATCCAGGCCGAGAAGCTGGCATCTCTGGGACAGATCGTGGCCGGCGTCGTGCACGAGCTCAACAACCCGCTCACGAGCATCGTCGCCTACTCGGACTACCTGAAGAAGAAGATGCTCTCGAGTGGCGACGCCGGCGATGCTGAACGTCTTCAGCGCATCAGCGAGGCCGCAGAACGCATCCTCAAGTTCTCGAGGGATCTGGTCGCCTATTCCCGTCCGGCGAGCGGAATCCCAGGACCGGTTCAGCTCGAAGACGTCGTGGAGAAGGCCGTTGTCTTCTGTGAGCACGAATTCACCCAGAACCGAGTACAAGTCGAGCGCGAGTACGATGCCGTCGTGCCCCCCGTGCGAGGGGTTGCCGGACAGCTCACGCAGGTCTTCGTCAACCTGTTCACGAACGCCGCTCACGCAATGAGCAGGTCCGGTGGGCGGCTCAGGATCACGATGCACAAGAGCCCCACACCGGGCACGGTTCTGGTCCGTGTAAGCGACGAAGGTGTCGGCATTGCGCCCGGTGACTTCGATCGGATTTTCGAGCCTTTCTTCACAACGAAGGCAGACGGCCGCGGCGCAGGTCTCGGCCTGTCCATCGTGAGCGACATCGTAGCCGCCCACGGCGGCACACTCGACGCACAAAGCAGCGTTGGCGAGGGCAGCGTGTTCTCGGTCACGCTGCCGCTGGCGGCCATGGGCGTGGACGCTGCCGAGCCGGAATAGAAGGGGTGCGGAATCGGGGGTCTGTCGCTGCCCTCACTCAGTTGGAGGCAGCGACAGACCCGACGTTCCAAAGGAAGCGGAGTAACAGGTCATTGGCAGCGCAGCCGACCATGGCCCGCTGCGCCGCCACCCGAAGTCACGGCGCCAGCTGCTCGCCTGTCTCCTTGTCTTTGACGTTGATCGCGTCGGTCGGGCAGTTCTTGGCTGCCCCGACGATAGTGTCGCGGTCGTCGGTCGAACCCGACAGAACCTCGGCGCACCCGTCGTCGTTCATCTTGAACGTATTCGGGGCGTCGTCACAGCACACGCCATCACCGATACATTCTTCGCAGTTTACCGTCACGACCAGCTTATCGATGTCCGCCATGTGGAACTCCTTTGGACGCGGCGTTGGCGAGATCCCGCAGTCGAGGTGACGGTCTAGTCGTCAGGCGCCGCCGCCGCAAGCACGCCGTCGTGCCAATTCGCACGCGACGTGTCGCCCCCGAGCTCGAACGGCCAGACGGTGCACTGGTGCCTCGCGACCGTTGAAGCTCGGAGTATCTCGACGCCCCCACCTGGGCGAGGGCGTTGGAATACCCGGCGCTCAGCGCGGATCCACTCCGCTACCTCCCCGCTCATGGGGCCTCGATTCCGTGGCGTCGAGGCCTGGAGCGCCGGTCCGGCTGGCCCACGTCGGGTGGCGCTTGGTCAACGCGCGGGACGAATGACGAGCACCAAGATGCCCTTCTGGTGGCTCTGGCCCGCCACCACAAAGCGTTGCCCGATGCGTGCCTTCACCTTGAGCAGTGGCAGGAACTCCTTGCCATTGGGCTTGGTCACGGCAGCCGAGAATCGGACCTCGTCGGCGGAAACCCGCTCACCGAGCTGCGTCTCGAGCACCCATCCATTGGGCAGCGGCAGCCGCTTCGGGCTGCCCTTCACCAGTGGCAGCCGAGTGCGTTCGAGCAAGACGTACGTGTCGTACGCGGAGAATGGAGGCTTCCGAAGCTCGGGCATCTGACCGATCCGGGGGTCGATGCCTTTGCCGGAGTTGGTGGCGTGCAGCACCGTTACTTGCGCGTACAGCGTCGCGGGCGCCGGCTCGCTGCCCTTGTTGGGCGCCCCGAGGCCTTCGGCACCGGCAGGGCTGATAGGCCCGAGCGTGGATACGACAGCAAACGACAGGATGCTCCAGATCCTCATAGCGTCTTGTCCCTGCCGTGGTCCTCCGACGGGAGAGCATTCGTGCCGTCCTCGGACGGGAGACTGTCTTCGACCCATACCACTGGCGTCACTTCCGAGCCGCCCGAAACGAGAAAAATCGTCCCTTGGCGCTCGCCGAGGTCCAGTGACTCGATGGCGGCGCCGGGCTGGTCGTCAGCGCACGCCCGGACATCTCGGCCGGTTAGCCCAAGTACCTTTGTCCGTGTGAGCTGGTGCACATCGGGGCCAAACCTCGAGTCATGGCCAGCGGTCTTCACCAAGAGTAGGGCAGCAGCCGCAACCGCAAGCGCTGCGCCTGCAGCGTGCCGCCACGCGGAGTGCGCCGGAAGTCCGACCGGGTTGGTCAGGTCAACCGCCGGGATGGTCCGATGTGCGCGCGACTGACCCTCCGAGTCTCCGTGAGCGAGCCGGCAAGACTGCGTCGGCGCCGGAAACGGGACGACGGAGCCGGCCGTGGGGGCATCGAAGTCACGCGCGATTCGGTCCGTCGCCGCTTGGTGCGACTCTGAGACGCACCCGAACCAATCGCGCACCGCGTCCCCGACCAACTCCCACTCGGCGAGCATCGCGCGCGATTCTGGATCGCGATCGAGCGTCTGTTCTACGCGGGCGGCACGTCCGGGCGAAAGCTCCCCATCGAAGTAGGCCATGAGCTCGTCTGCATCGACGTGCATCAGGGGCCTCCCTTCGGCGCGGACGTCGGAGCGTGTTCCGCATAG
>JAFGIS010000609.1 GCA_016929495.1 Polyangiaceae bacterium
CCCGGCTGCTGAGGGTAGCCCGGCTGCTGAGGGTAGCCCGGCTGCTGAGGGTAGCCCGGCTGCTGTGGGTAGCCGGGTGCGCCGTACCCCGGCTGATGTCCAAAGCCGCTCGCGCCAGGCTGACCGTAGCCCTGCTGTTGCTGACCGTACGCTCCCGCGCCAGGCTGCTGGGCATAGCCCGGCTGTTGGGCGGAGCCTCCTGGCGGTCCAGCCTGAGCCGGCGCAGCTGCTGGCCTTGCCTCAGGTGGCATTGGCCTGCCCGTGTTCGGACAATGCTTGGCTTCGACAGGATGCGCTTGGCCGCAATGGGGGCAGATCACGCTGGACACGAGAACCTCCGAGGAGGCACAGGGTACAATCAGAACGAGCTGCCCACCAGACGGAGTTCGTCTCTGCGTGACCGGCCACCGCTTTCGGGCCCAACCGCCCACGGACGAGACGGGTAGCCAGGGCGGCTCCTGGGAACGGCCTCGTCGACGTCCGGGACGAGGGTTCCCCTGGATCCCGGGCTCAAGGCACAGGCGCCAGGGCCAAGCCGCGGAAGGCGGTGTAGGTCGCCGCGGTGGCCAGGGTCGTCGCGGTGCTTGCGCTGCCCGTGTCGACCACTTTGACGATCGAATTCGGGTTGCTGGTCGTGACCGCGAGCAGGGTCACCTCTGTGGGCGATTCGATGGCCAGCAGATGGCGAACGCCGGTGGTCATGCCGCTGTTCAGTGTGTAGGCGAGCGACCAGGTCGTGCCATCGAAGGTCCACTTCTGGATGCCGCCGCCGCTCGACTTGGCGCGATCATCGCTCAGGTAGATGGTCTCCGGCCCGTCGCTGTCCGGATCGCTGTCGAGCACCGCGAAATCGACGGGGGAGGAGGAGCCCGACGTCGGGAATCCCGGGAGGAGCGCAACCGCGGCCCCCTCGCCCGTGGGCAGGCCGCTACCCACGGTGAACACGCCGTAGAAGGGCGAAACGTTCGTGGCAGCGTAGAGCTGGTACATGAAGATCCCGCAGGTTCGTACGCTGCTCGGGTTGCCTGTGACCTGTGTCCCCGTGCTCGCGCCGAAGGGGACGTGCCAAACGCCGCCGGAGTTGCTCACTCCGGACCCGACCAACCACAGGGCCGTCCCGTCGAAGGTCACGGCCGATCTGGGGTTCCCGTTGGTCCCGGATGCGCCGTTGATGCCGTTCGTGAGCGTCGTGCTGGTGTCGATGGTGCGGTCGGGCGCCACGAGCGCCACCACGCGGCCGATGGTGCTGCTCGCCGTCTGCGCCACGGAGGTTTGGCCGGGAGCGACAGCGTAGCCTGCGAGGGTGACGAAGTGCCCGTCGCTGGACCGCTTCAGGGCACCCTCGACGTACGCCGATCCGGCCAGGGTCAGCGGCTGGTTCAGGCCTGCCTGCAGGGTGGGCAGCGCAAGGGTGTTGACCAACGTCCCGTCCTCGACCATGCGCTCCTCAATGAAGGTCGCAGTCGATGTGACGCTGAGCGAGGAGCCGCCGGTGCCGACGCGGGTCACCATGAACCGGAGCGGCGCGCATTCGCCGTCCACGCAGCAGCCATTTGCATCGGGCCAGCCGCAGCCGCACGCGCCGGGCTCGGTCTTGAGCGGATCGCTCGGGCAGTTGTCCACGCAGTCGGGGATGCCGTCACCATCCGAATCCGTATCCTCCATGCCGCAGCGACAGAAGCCGGGGTCGGTCTTGAGCGGATCGCTCGGACACCAGTCGTTGCAGTCGTCGGTGCCATCCTCATCCGAGTCCCGCGCGTCGCATGGGAGGATCGCGTGGGAATAGGCCACCTGCCCGTTGTTGCCATCACCCGGCAAGAAGGACCGCACGTACTCCAGCTCCGCCGTGTCCGCGGCTACCGTGATGCGGAGGTGTCCGGAGTTGTTGACCAGATCCGCCTCGGGGTAGTTCTCCGGGTTGTCGCCAAAACCCATGCCGTAGTCGTCGTTCGCGGCGTGCGGCAGCTCCACGTACGCGATGCCGTCCAGGACCTCCCAACCGAACACGTGGTCGTGCCCGTGGAAGAACGCGGTCACACCGTTGCGTATGAACAGATCGTGGACCGGCATGTCCCAGCCCGGGCGGTGACTCTCGAACGCGTAGGTGGTGCCGTCGACGTCGTAGCCGCCCCACTCGCAATACTTGGCGCCCAGCGCTCCAGAACGCACGTAGTCGCTGGTGCCCCCGGTGTAGTGGTGAGCGAAGACGAACTTGAACCGCGCCGCGCTCGACTCGAGCACGTCCTGGAGCCAGAAGTACTGCTGATCTCCCAAGGTCCAGCTCCAGCGATCGCCGATGATCGACTCGTCGTTCTTCTCTCCGCCCATCGCGCCGGAGTAGGGCTTGGTCATCGTGTAGGCGAAGGGGTCGAGGACGACGAATAGGGCGTTGCCCCACTCGAACGCGTAGTAGTCCTCGCGCAGTTGGTCGCCGTCGAGCTCGGGCAGGGGGTCGGTGTTGCCGCTGTAGAACGTGTCATCCGGTATCGGGTTCAGGAAGTATCGCTTTCGGGCGTTCACTCCGAGGACCGGCAGGGAATTCGATCGATTCGGGTCCATGTCGTCCAGGTTCCAGCCCTCTTCGTTCTCGTGGTTGCCCATGGCCAGGAACACCGGTGTCGACGCGCCGACCAGGTCGAACATGACGCGCTGGGCGAGGTACTTCTGGCGAACCGTAGCCTGGGTCTCGGTGGCATCGTCCGTGCTCACGGTGTCGCCGAGGTCGACCAGGAAGTCAGGTTGGCCAACGAGCACGTTGTCGAGCGTGATTCCATAGAGCGCGTCGCTGTAGAAGGCTGCATAGCCCTGGTGAGAATCGCTCTGGACCGCAAAGGTGAACGTGCTCTCTGCCGGCCGCTGTGTGCGGAACGTGCACTCGTCGCCGGCGAGGTACGGTGCCAGGGACCCGCTTGGTCGATAGCGCATGCGGTAGTAGTACAGGGTGTCGGCGTCCAGCCCGTCGATCACGGTCTCGATGATCCCGTCGGGATAGTCGGTGGCGATCGTGCTTCCGGTGTACAGCCCAGGCTCTGCAGATTCCGTGCCGTACTCGAAGTACGCGTCCATCGTCTGCCCGGCCATGACGTTGATCGTGATGGATTCGTCCGTAGGACGCCCGAGGAGCTCGGTGGCCACGAACGGGAGAACGTTGACCGGGCATTCCGCGTCGACGTACTCGTCACAGCCGGCGGGGCAACAGCCATCTGCGGATTGGCACACGGTGATGGGTGTGTAGGCACAAGCGGCGTCACAGGCCTCCGCGCTTCCCACGAGCTCGTCGGTCGTACACGCATCCTCGTCGTCGCAGCTGGTGGGGCAGGTCTCGGGCGGGTCGCAGGTTTCCCCGGCCTCCACCTGCCCGTTGCCACATGCCGGGCAACCGGGATCGGTCAATCCGTCGCAGTCGTCGTCGAGGCCGTTGCAGATCTCTTCCGTCGGGGTGGCCGTCTGCTCGCAGTCGAGCTGCCCGTCCCCACAGATGTGCACGCCAGCGGCGCAGATGCCCGGAAGGCCCGTGTTGCAGTCGGTCCCCGCTTCCGGAAAGGTTTCATCGGTGGCTCCATCGCAGTCGTTGTCCAGCCCGTCGCAGATCTCCTCGGTGGGCGTGCACGGGCAGATGCTGCCGCAGTCGCCGCCGCAGTCGATTGTGGTCTCGCCGGGGTCGAGGACGCCGTTGGTGCATGTCGGCGGGACGCAGACGTCGTACGTGGCGCCCATGCCGAACTGCGCGCCGTTGTCTTTGCCGCAGATCAACCCAGGCTGGCACTGTGCATTCGAGTCGCAGTCCCCCCAACCCGCGGCGCAACGGCAGGTCGTCGTGCAGGTGCTCGGCTCGCCATTGCCGGGGCAGACGGGCGCCGTACAGGAAGGCCCCTGGTCGCCGCAGTCACCGCCGCAGTCGAC
>JAFGIS010000610.1 GCA_016929495.1 Polyangiaceae bacterium
ATCGAGCCTCCCGCCACGCGCCAGCGTGGCGGGGCCGCGCTGTGGCCGGGAACTGACACTCAGCCGAACTGGACCCCGCGATGACCTTCAACTCCGGCGACTGTGACTCGGCCAGCGGACCACCGATCGCGGCTGGCGCTCCTGGCGCTCGGCGGGCGGCACGCCCGGAAAGGTGCTACGGTCACGCCGAATCCGAGATGCGCGGGACGATACGGGTTTCAGGCGGTGCGGTGGCGGCTCTGGTCGCGTTCGGGGCCTGCTCCACGGACGCCGGACTCCCGTTCGCCGTTACCGACCACGCCACCGGTGGTCTTGCCTCGTCCGAGCAAGCAACGGGCGGACTCTCCTCCGCAGGGGGCTCCGGCAGCGGCGGCTCTTCAGGAACCGGCGGAACACCGATCCGGACCCTGGCCGACCCAGCCGCCGAGAGCGCTGCCCGGGGCTGCGGCAACGGCGTTCTCGACGCGGCCGAGACGTGCGATGACGGCAACCTCCAGTCCGCCGACGGCTGCAGCGTGTACTGCCAACGGGAACCCGGCTGGGAGTGTCCAGAGCCGGGCAAGCCTTGTCGCCGCTTGGTGTGCGGAGACGGGATACGTGACATCACCGAGGCGTGCGACGATGGAAACACGGTCAAAGGGGATGGCTGCTCCAGCAACTGCCAGCAAGTCGAGCCTGGGTGGCGGTGTCTGGTTGCTGGCGCCGCATGCGTCCCGGTGTGCGGAGACGGCGCGACGCTCGGACCCGAGCAGTGCGACGACGGCAATACGGCGGACGGGGACGGCTGCTCCGGCCGCTGTCTCGTGGAGCCGGGAGCGTCCTGCGCCGACGGGGTGTGCCAGCGCAGCGTCTGCGGCAACGGCGTCGTCGAACCCGGGGAACAGTGCGACCTGGGAGAGGACAATGGCAAGGGGTCCGGGGATGGTCGGGGCTGTTCGTTCGGGTGCACCCTGGAGCCGATCTGCGAAAGGTCGGATGGAGGCGAGCTCGTGTGCCCAGCCGTCTGCGGCAACGGGGCGCTCGAGCCGGGCGAGCCGTGCGATGACGGCAACCCCAACGACGGTGACGGCTGCTCTCGGGCCTGCGTGCCCGAGGCAGGGTTCACCTGCACGGACATGGAGCTCGAAGACCGCGTACTGTCCGAGTGCGTGCCGCAGTGTGGCGACGGCATCGTCGTGGGCAGCGAAGCGTGCGACGAGGGCAGCGGCAACCACGATACGAGCTACGGCGGCTGCAAGAGCGACTGCACCCCGGGCCCCTACTGCGGCGACGGGAGGCTCGACGAAGCATGGGAAGAGTGCGACGACGGCGTCCGCAACGTGGTCTACTACAACGACAGCTACAAGCTGGCCGTCTTCCTTGGCGACGATGATGCAGTAGAGCCCGGTTGCACACCGAGCTGTACGCTCGCCCCATACTGCGGTGATTACGTCATCGATCAGGAGTTCGGTGAAATGTGCGACTTGGGGCCCGACTACTATCTCAACGAGCAATGCGACCTCAGTTGCGCCCTGTGGCCAGGGCCCTGAGTGACCATTTGCCACGCTGCTTCCGGGCCTTGAGGGACTGAGCTGCAATGCCTCAGTGCGGCAACAGCATGACGGACAAGATCGGCCCGTGCTCTTCCGCCGGCTGGCAGGCGTTCTCGTCGATCTCGGCGGAGACCAGAACCAAAGTGGCCAACCTGCCGTCTTCTACCACCACCGTCCGCTCGTCTGCGTTCGCGGCGCTCTGTACCCCGCGACCGTCGGTGATGAGAGCCATGGCGTAGCGGGTTTGGATGCAGTCACCGACATCTCCATTACTGCAACCCACGTCGACCGCCTCGACCGTCACGCCACCGACCGAGACCGGGGCCTGAAAGGCCCGGGCCGCAGCGAACACGAGCCTCCCGTGCTCGTCACGAATCGTGACGTTCGCGTCCCCGATGCCGGAGGGGTTGGCGGCGAAGAGAACCTCGACCGATACTTGCTCGCCGAGAGCCAGGGGCAACTCGTAGGGAGCCTCCTCGCGCGACGGAAGCGCATAGCCGAAGGTCACGGAGCCGCCGCCTGCCGGGGACACGACCACGGTATCCTCGGTGAGCTCGGTGACCGCTCCCTCGACCTCCAGGGACTCTCGATCGGCAGCCGGCAGATGCCGGAAGGTCCAGTAGCCCTCCGGACGAACGCATTGCTGCCCACACAAGGAGGACCGCGGCAGGCACATGCCGCATTGCTCGGGTGTGTCGACGCAGAGCGCATCGGGCCCGCAGTCGCCATCCGAGACGCAGCCACAACCTGGCGATCGGCAGTGACCGACATCGAGGTCGCACTCGTCGCCGTCTTCGCAGGTCGTGTCGTCCGTACAGGCGGCGGTTTCGGCAAAACAAGCGCCTTCGACGCAGACCGCATCCGGGCCGCAGTCGCCATCCCCTGCGCAGCAGAGGCTCAAGGCCCAGCCGCCGATGACCGGTGGCGCGGCGGCGTCTTGGTCGGGCTCGGCTGCATCGACCCCTTGACCGGCTTCCGGCGCAGCGCCGGCGTCGGTCGCCGCATCCAGCGACGCATCGGGTGGCGTGCCTCCGTCGTTGGGGGGCTCGGCGCTGCTGCCGGCGTCGTTGGCAGCGTCGGCGTCGGACTCGCCGCCCGTCGCCGCGCCGGCGTCGCTCGCTGATGGACCGCCCGTCGCGGCACCGGCGTCACTCGCTGAGTGTCCGCCCGCCGCAGCGC
>JAFGIS010000611.1 GCA_016929495.1 Polyangiaceae bacterium
CGGGCGGAGCCAGCAGCGGCGGGGCCGAGACCAGCACGGGCGGCGATAGCGGCACCGGAGGCGTTACCGGCACGGGCGGAGCCAGCAGCGGCGGCGGGAGGATTTTCCGCTGACCGGGAATGACCTGTACGACGACTACCACGACGATGGTTTCGAGCAGGTGATCGTGTTGTCCGCAACGGAGGACCACATGCACCAGAGTCCGACGGCGGAAGACTGTGCGGAGCTACAGAAACTACATGAAGGACTCGTGGTTTTCGATGCAACCTCATCGAAGATGGTCGATGACTTGGGGCTGCAAATCAACGGCGGCACCGGGCTCCTCGATGAACAGGGTCTATGGGTGGTGGCACCGCCGGCCGAGGACGTGGAAGGCGGAGGGATCGGCGATGTGATGAAGGAGCTGATGAGCCGGTTCAGTCACTTCGGACGATAGCGTTCCGTGTCCGTACAGCCGGCTCGCATCAGCTCCAGCCGCATGCTCCGGAGGCGCAGCCGCCGCCCGATCCGTAGTCGTCCAAGCCGCACGTGCCCGTAGCGCAGTCGCCGGAGCTCGATGATTCGGCACCATGGGCGAAGGTCCGGGACAGGATCCGCCGTAGCCTTTCCCCGGTCACCGGGTGCGCTGTGAGCGCCGGTTCGCTCATCTTCTGTTCGGTTTCGAAGATGCCGCGCACGCTGCCGTCGGCGCCCAGGATTTCGTATTCGTAGATCGCCATGGTTCGTTGCCTCTGTGTGCTGGCCCGCGGGTCTGCCGCCTTCTGGCTGCAGTGGCCGCAGCCGTTGGAGCCACTTGCGGCGGTGAAGGGTTCACGGGGGTGCGGCACCTCACCCGTCGAGCAACGCACCGAGCTCAGCTATCAGTCGCTGCCAGGCTCACCACACCGTGCCCACCGACGATTTCGACCGAGGCACCGAGCGAGCGCGAGGCTTGGGCGAGCCGCTCGAGGAGTGAACGAGCCCAGGATCCGGCCATGACTTTGGGTTGGTAACTCACGCGAGCGTCGCGATTGAGCGTATAGAGGGGATAGACTTCCAGCCGAGTCACCGCGTGGCCCTCAACGATGGCCCGCACCACCAGCCCTTCACGGGCCCGGCGGTTCTTCGATCCGAATGCGAAGTTGCCCAAGCCGTACACGATCGCTCGATTCCGATGGCGCTCGATCGGTTGCCATGTATGAGCGTGATGCCCCACGACGAGGTCGACCCCGGCGTCGATAGCGGCGTGTGCGAGCTCGCGTTGGTAGGCGCTCGGTGGTTGACGATAGCGGATCCCCCAGTGCACGAACAGGACGACTAGGTCGCTCGTCGTCCTGGCCTTCTCAACCGCCTGCAACAAGCGCTCCCTGGTCAATACGGCGACGCCCGGACGTCCCGGCTTGCAGCCGAGCGAGCGTTCCAGTGCCTTCGTCGCGGCCACGTCGCCCTGGTCGGTCTTGGCCGCCTTCGAGTCGAAGTGCATCGTCTCTGGAGCCACGAACCCGATGAGTGCAATCCTGAGCTGTCCCAATGCGAGAACGCGGGGCGAGTAGGCCTCGGCCGGATCCAGGCCAGCACCGAAAACGCCGAGCTTGGCCGCGGCGAGCCGCGCGAGTGTCTCGGCTAGCCCAGCCGGTCCGCAGTCCAGGGCGTGGTTGTTGGCCAGGCTGACGGCGTCGAATCCGGCTTCGACCATCCCGGCGAGAGTCCAGGGGGGAATGCGATAGCTGAACGCCCTCTCGGCTTTCGGCGCCTCTTTCGCCACCGGGCCCTCCAGATTCAAGACCGCCAGTCCGGCGCCGCGGAGCAGGGGCAGGGTGGACCGGTAGGGATAGCCGGCGCCGTGTTGCTCCAGATAGGGCGCTGCGCGGTCCCAGGGCATGACGTCCCCAACGAGCACGATCGACTGCTGCCCGGGCCGGAGCGAAGGCACGTCACGGGCGAGCGCCTCGGGAGTCGCGAGCCTCGGCCGCGTGAGCAGGTAGGCGCCGAAGGCGACGCACGCCACTGCCGTGACCGCAGCCGCGACGAGCTTCGCCGTGGAGTTTCCGCGGATCCCGGCGAGTCTGTCTGCCACGGCGAGGCTCTTGGCCTACACCCGAGCGCCGTCGAGCTCTGCCCGGAGCTGCGCGAGGCCGGCTCCCTCTTTGCGACGGCGGATCTCGATGTACGCCAGCACCGTCGCGATCGCCGAGAACGGATAGAGCACGGCCTGGATCACGCTGGAGGCCATGCCTCCGATGAGCATGCCGGTCCACCCGAAAGCCAACTGCGCGACGGACGACACGACCCCGTAGATGACGCCGAATACCACGAGCACGACCAGTACGTAGACCCAATCGAACTTCACGAGCTCGTAGCTCCGCTTCAGGGCGGCCACGCCCGACTTGTGCTCGAACATGACCACCGGAACGCTCAGCGCGAACACGAACGCCAGGGCGAGCCCTGGCAGCACGCACAGGCAGGATCCAATCGTGACGGCCAGTGCCGAGAGGAAGCCGGTCACGAGCAGTCCACCCACTCGCCGGAAGACGAGACTGAAGGCTCGCCCTGGGGAGACCTGCCCGCCCGTCGCTCCATCCATGACCGCGGCGGTCACCGCGCCCTGCGTCAACGGGAAGATGAAGCACATGAGCACGAAGGCCTCGAGAAAGACCAGCCCGGCGAGCAGTACGCTTCCCGCGAGTCCGGTGGCCGCGGCGGCCACACCCACCCTGCTCGCCTGAACGAGCTGGGTGGCGTGCTGCTGCTGCTTGGCCAGGAGCTCGGCGCGTTTGGCCGGGTCCGGCTCGGCGAGAGCACGCTGCATGTCGGCGGCAGCGGCCTGTGCTGCCGAGTCCATACCCTGCACGCTCGCGTCGACAAGGGCGGCAGTCGGCGCCATCACGATCCAGCGCGCCACCACCGGAACCGCGGAGAACGGGATGAACAGCACGATGCAGATGAGCACGAGCGCGACAATGTGCTTCCTGTACAGGTCGAAGGCCTCGGACAACAGCGCCTGGATCGGCTTGGCTTGTGTCGCACCGGAGCCAGCTCCCAGCGCCTGATCGTATCCGGGCTGCGGTCGAACACCAGGTCCTGAGGGCTGCGCGTACCCAGCTGGTTGCTGCCCTGCCTGACCGGGCTGTTGTCCGTAGCCCGGCTGCTGAGGATAGCCCGCTGCGCCTGGAG
>JAFGIS010000612.1 GCA_016929495.1 Polyangiaceae bacterium
ACAGTAGGGCGTTTCCGGGGTCCGGCCGGGCAGCGACGTGGCGCCGTCCTCGAGCTTCGGGATGCACACGTTGCCCACGAGCTGACAGGACGAGAGTGACCCACAACCGAGAATGTCGGCGCAGCGATCGCCGATGCCGCCACAATCGTCGGGGCGTATCCAGGCCGGGGGTGCGCTGCTGATGGCGGGTTCACTGCTGCTCCCGCCCGAGCCGGCCGATCCACCCGTTGTGCCGCCGTGTCCTGCCGCGGCACCTTCGGTCCCCGCGGATACGCTTCCGCCCGAGCCGCCGTCATCGTCGTCGTTGCCTGACGCCTTATGCCCGCAGGCCTCGCCCGCGAACGCCCCCAGCACGCCCAACAGCACCAAAGCGTTCGTCTTCATGGAAAGCTCCGATCGACAGTCTACGCGGTCGAATCCTGGGACCCAAGACGTAGCAGCGCCGTCCGGTATTCAAAGAGATACTCTGCGAAAAACATGCCAGGCCGGCACATGCCAGCTGCGGCACTGTCCGAGGTGGTTGGCCGAGCTCTCCGCGACGCCGAACAGGCCGGTACGCTCGAGCGACCGAGACGGGGCGTTCTGCTGGGACAACATGATCCGCTTCGGTATGGGGCCGAAGCCCACTCCGGACGGCACGCTGGCGCTGTCGCTGTCCATGGGCGACAAGAGACTGCCAGGGATCGATCCCGCTCGAGTAGCCAGCTTGCCCGTCGTCAGGCCGGGCCGCAGCTGTTTCGCCGGGCTCTGACGCACGAAGGACGGCAGCCAACTTGAGGGTCCCCAGCTGCGAAGCGACGGCGAAGCCGTTGCGCCTCCCGGGGACGACCTGGCCGTGCTCAACGAGCTTGCAGGTAGAGCGACAGCGGGAAGTTGCCGTCGTCACCAGCGAAGACTGCGTCGGGTACCTCGATCACGAACTCGTGCGCGCCCGCAGCGAGCGCGCCACAGGGAACGACGCGGATGTCGATCTTGTCGCCCGGGCACCAGTTGCTGAACGATTGCCAGTCCTGGTCGCTCCGTGGACTCGGCCCGTAGATGCCGTTCGCCTGCGTGTTGTACCGGCGAAACGGTTCGCAGGAGGTGCGCCCTGGTCGATAGGAGAGCTTCTGCTCGCCGTCGACGTGAACGAAGTGCTCTCTGCGGATGTACTCCTCACCTCCCGAGTTGGCGCCGTGGTTGGAGGTGATCAGGAAGATCGTCGCGTCCTGGGCGTCCTTCTCCAGAGAAAACTCGATGGTCTTTCGGGTCTCGCCGATCCTGTCGCTGGCACCCGCCTGGTAGTCGTTGAAGGGCTCGTCACAGGCGAGCGGGCGCAGCACGTCGAACTGGGTGGGCTGTACCGAGCTGTCCGTAGAGAGACTCAGCCAACCCCGAAAGACGTCGCTGCGTCCAGCACAGCCGGCCACTTCCTCGTTGGCGGCATAGGGCACGCCGAACACAGAGAGCTCCATCCAGAAGTCGTAGCTGCTCTGCAGCTCCGGATCCGTCAAGATGGCCGACACGTTGTCGATGTCCCAAGCGTAGGGCACGGTGTCCGGCGTCCGGTTCTTGTCCATGAACGGAGTGATGAAGCGGGCGAGCTCGATGCGCGTAACGTCCTCTGGGTCGTACCTCTGCGATCCTTTGGGAACGAGGGCGAGACGCACCGAACCGATTCGGTCGTAGTTGTCACACAGCGCGCCAATGGTGACGGATAGCTCGAGGTGGGGCTGGATGACGGACAGCTGCTCTTCACTCAGGCGCGTCGCCATCACGGAGTTGGTCAGGCGGATGATGCCCTCGGGGACGGGTTCTTCGGAGGTGCTCGCGTAGCCATCGTAGAAGACCACCGACTCCATCAGTTCGACCGTAGCGGGACCTGCGGCCCCCGTGCCCCCGGTGCCAAGGCCGCCACCTCCGGCGGCTGCGCCGCCGGCCCCCGTGCCCCCAGCGCCGAGGCCGCCTGTTCCGGTGGCCGTGCCGCCGGTCCCCGTGCCTGCCCCGCCCTGGTTCGAGGTTCCGCCCGTTGGCGCCCTACCTCCCGAGCCAGAGAACCGCCCACCGGTGCCAGACACAGTCGCGCCACCGGTCGCCTCCGAAGTGCCACCCGCTGCGGGTGCTCCGCTGGTTCCGCCGCGAGGCTCGGTCCCGCCGGTCGATGTGCTGCCTGCCGAGGGCTGTCCTCCAGTGCCAGATGTGGCCGAGCCACCGGTCGCCATCGCGTTGCCACCGATGGCGCTTGCCCCACTCGTTGGACCTGCTCCGGCTGCAGTTCCCCCACTCGTTGCAGCTCCTCCGGTTGCGGCGCCCCCACTCGTTGGACCTGCACCGCTTGCGACCGCACCTCCAGTCTCGCCATCTGCTTGCTCACCGCTGGTGCGACACGCGCCGAGCAACAGGGCAAACGAGACGAACAGGAGGGGACTCGGCGAAGCGCCGGATGGGCGGCAAGAGCACACGACGCATCGATGATAGCCGACCAAGGTGCATGCTACCATGGCTGCCGTGGCGCCATTTCGGCGGCCAGCGCCAATCCCCTGGCTACGCTGGACTATTTCGCTGCGGGCGCATCGCGGAACTGCGCCGAGCCGCGGGATGACAGGCCTTCTCGGATGTGACGGTCACAGGCCCCGGACGCAACGCACGCCGACCCCAGCGGCGTTCATGCCTGGGCTCAGGCCAGGGCCGCCACGGCCGGCGGCACGGAGCTGCCAGCCAGCGGCGAGCCAACTGTTGCCGCGCACTGCACGGTAGGTGGCGGCGGTCAGATTCGCACAGTCGGAGCAGCCGGCTTCTGTGGTTAGGTAGTAGGTGTCCGAGTACCAGTCCAGCGTCCACTCGAACATGCTCCCAGCCAGGTCGCTGTGGCCCCAGCGACCGTTGCCGAGCGGCGTGCTGCCGACGGCCACGTGAGGGGAATTCGCTCCCTCTGCCGAGTTGGCGTGCGACGCCGTGGGCACATCCCATCCCCAAGGGTAGAGCCGGTTGTCGGTCCCTCCGGCCGCAGCGCGCTCCCATTCCGCCTCGGTCGGCAAACGCCCTCCGTCCCAGACGCAAAATGCAAACGCTTCGTACCAATTCACGCAGTTGATGGGGTAGTCCTCTTGCTCCTCCGTCCCGATCTCGTGTCGCCACGTTTCACTGTCGGCGTTGCAGGTGATCCGATCCTCCAATGACCAATCCCCGGGCGTCACCTGGTAGGCCACGCTCGCTAGTTGGCTGTCCCACGCGCTCTGCCAGCCGGTTTCGCCTGAAGCGAGCCCTAGACTTGACTCGACCACCCGATTCGCTCCCTGCCCGACCATCGGACGCCATCCGGCGTCGTATGCATTCATGAACGCGCGGAACCGACCCACCGTCACCTCGTACTTGTCCAGATGGAAGCTGCTGACGGTGGCAGGGTGCTCCGGCAACTCGCTTGAGCTGCCGTCGGACTCGTCCAGACACCCGGCACCCGCGTCTCCGCAGCGGCCCATGAGGAAGGTGCCTGCAGGGACCACGATGTTCCTGCAGCAACTCTCGGAGTTGCAGACTAGGCCCGTGGCGCACGAGGCTCCTTCGACGACCTCAGGGGGAGGCGGTCCCTGGCAGAGATAGCTCGTGGAGGCGTCATTCACCTCGCCGGGGTCCAGCACGCTGTCACCGTCGGCATCCAGACCCGTCTCTATCCTCTGTCCGCCATAGGTGCAGTTGGTGCCCGGAGCCTCGTGGGAAACACTCAGTACGGAGTTGAGGCCGTCAGCGCCGACGGCGCCCTGGCAGTCGGCGGCCTCACAGGCGCCGCTGCTGTCTGCGTCCTCGCTGGCAAGGTCGCAAACGCCGTTGCCGTTCAGATCCCAGCAGGCCAGACCGTCGGCGCCATCGGTACCGGGAGCCCCATTGGCTCCGTCGGCTCCAGCCGGGCCTCGGCAGTCGGCCGCGTCGCAGGCGCCGCTATCGTCCGTGTCCTCGGTTGCCAGGTCGCAGACGCCGTTGCTGTTCAGGTCCCAACACGCCAGACCGTCGGCGCCGTTGTTGCCGGGAG
>JAFGIS010000056.1 GCA_016929495.1 Polyangiaceae bacterium
CATCGGTGTTGCAAGAAGGAGGCCCGAAGTCCGAGCCGGAGATCACTCGGCTCAGCGACACGAGGGTCGCGTGGGGGGAGCTCGTGGCAGTCGACTCGGCGCTCAATCACGGCAAGCTCGAGCTCGCCGCGCAGCTGGTCTCTCAGTGGCCGAGCAGCTATCAATCGCCCGCTCATCTTCTGCGTCTCGCGCGTCTGGCGCGCTACCAGAAGAAACCCGACGTCGCCGTCAATCTCGCGGAAGCGGCCGCGTACGAGAGGACGAACCGACAGTCCGTCGTGGAAAGAGTGCTGTCACTGCTCGCGAACGATGACATCGCAGGCGGGGCAAACGTGGCGGCGCGCTTCGCGGAACAGCTCGGCTCGCTCAAGCCGTGGCTCCAAGCCTTGCTTGCGGCAAAGGCTTCGCCGGGGGCAGCGCAGCGTCTCATCGCCGGACTCGAGCTGCCCGGCGAGGCGTACCCCATTGGCCAAAGGATCGTGGCGGCCCGGGCCCTGGCGGCGACCCGCGATGCGCGCGCCGAGGCATACGTTCAACAGCTCGCGGAGTTGAACAGGGACAACCCGGACCTATTGGCGACGAAGCTCGTCAAGTAGACGGCCGCCGTCATGGCCCGGATCTCAAGTGGTCTCGCAGAACACCTCAATGTACTCCGAGCTGCCCCCGTACTGCACGCACACGATCGCGCCCGCCTTTCCCCGTGGGCACGCGCAGTCACACGCCGCTTCGGGAGTCTCGTAGCAGCGCCCGTCGTCGGTGATGTAGGGGCAGGTCCTACCTGGCTGGTCTTCGTGTCGGAAGCCTGGCTTGCACGCTTCGAGCGTTCGGTTGCTCATGGTTGCGCCGTCCGCTCCCGCTCGCCCCAACGTGTCGTTTTCGCCTCGGCCGCCCGTACCGTCCTTGTTCGCAGTCTGATCCTTCGGGTTCGAACTGTCCCCGAGCTTACCTCCGCACGCGCCGCCAGCAGCCAACAGGGCGCCCAAAGCCAACAGCACTGCGGTTCTCGTTTTCATCTTTTAGCTTCCCGGTTCCCTGTTTTTGGAAATGTGCCGGCTGCTTCAAATCGTTCCCGCTTGTTGCCTCTGGCCCAAGGCTATCGGGCCTGCACGGTGTCAGGCCACGTCCTCGCCGAAGTCCCCTGACTCGGGAATGTCGTCGAGACCCCTGCCTCCCTGCACGGGAATGGCACGCGCGGCCCCCACTTTCTCCAAGGTGGCAGCGAGCCCCGCATGGTCGCTCACCGGGGGCAGAAACACGCGAGTCCCATCCCAGAGGTCCAGACCGATGGATTTCGGGTCCCGGAGGCTGATGCCGTCGATCTGAGCCCAGCGGTACCGTCGCCGCTTCGGAATGAACAAGGAGACGACGTCTCGGTATTCAAGGCCATCGCCGTGCACGCGGACTCCACGCATGCCGGTGCGGAGCACCGTGGCGATCGCGCTCACCCCGAGCAGGATCGCGAACGTCTCCGGGCCGATGATGCGTCTGGAGTTGTTCTCGATGACCCAAACGTAGAGCTCGCTGTTCGACGAGCTCGCCTCGGCCGCCAGCACGACCGCACCGATCGCAAGCGCGATCACGAGATAGACGAGCGATGGAAGCCGCACTCGCCACGGTGGCAGGAACACCGTCTCGGTCGGCCGATAGGTCATATCGAAACCAGGTGGACGAGAGGGTCTTGCCACGAGGGTATGAAGCGTAGCGCCCAGAGCCTGCGATGGGAAGCATCGCGCGCGTCCCTCTCGAGCCGCAGCATCCGCTTGCACGTCGGCGTGCACGCATCGACCACCGCTCGAACGCTGGCCGCGCACCCACGCGCACGGTTCACACGCGGACGAGTCCTGTACAGCACGTACGTCGCACAAGCTTGCCGTGGTGCAGCGGTGAGAGTACGAAGCGCCGGGCTCGCTACCGCCATGGTGCAGCGTTCGCCGCCGTTCGTCCGGGCACCAGGGTGCCTCGGACTCGAGTGCATGAGTGCTGAAGAATCGAAAGCCACGACTACCCGTTCACACGCGTCACGCGCCGCGCGAAGAGCAGACACACCATGAGCACAGAGGTCCTACGACGCGCACCACACTCACTGAAGCTGAACACCCAGAAAATAAGACGAATTGGCGATCGCATGCTTGCTGAGCTCGAACTCGAGCAAGCCGAGCTCAGCGTGCTACTGACCGATGATGCTCACATGCGGGACCTGAATCGTCGCTACCGCGACAAGGATCGTCCGACCGACGTGCTCGCGTTTCCGCTCGATGCACCAAAACGAGGGAATAGGAAGCCATTTGCGCTCGGCGATGTCGTCATCTCGATCGACGCGGCTGCACGACAAGCCCGCTCACGCAAACGAGAGCTCCAAGTCGAGGTAGCGCACCTGTTGGCGCACGGCTTGCTTCACCTCGTCGGCTACGACCACGGCAACGCGCCGGAGAGGCAGAAAATGTGGGCTCTCACGCGGGCGCTCTGCCGAGCCGCTGACCTCGGTCCTGGTCGGTCCCGACCCGGACCTATCCGTACCCGGCGCCGGGGCAGACCCGGCGCGCGTGGCGCGCGACGCGTGTAGGTGGGGCAGCCGCCTCGGCGGAGGCTGCCGGGGACCCTGGAATCCAGCTCGGAACGAGTCTGGACCCTCCCACGGGGTCGAGCACGCCAACGGAGGCGGGGCGCGGGCCTTCGTGCAGTCGGTGCGAGATGGGCTCCAAGTGCCCGTAGGCGCACATGATCTTGCGCTCGCGAACCGGCAGGATTCTGGCTGTTTTGTCGCCTATGAACGGCTCCTGGAAGACGCGCGGGCATTCGTGTGACGACCGGCTTGCGTCGGGGTTCGAGCTGCTCCGGGTCCTGCACCTCTCAAAAAAAAGGACGAACCTTGGCGCTGACTGCTGTTTTCTGCTTGAAAGCCGGCGTCGTGGGCTGATAATTCGTTCCGTGCCTTGACGGCTCACCGCGGCAACCGTGTTGACCGTTGGGGCCCGAAGGGGCGGTACACGACGGCGACACGTATCTAGGTAAGTTTCCACAGGAGGAAGCGCATGGCTGGAAAAAGGCTGACAAAGGCTCAGGTCATCACCGAGCTCGCCAATGCAACCGATCTGGACAAGAAGAGCGTGAACCGAACGTTCGAAGCTCTCCAAGAGCTGATCCGCAAGCAGCTGTCCAACCGTGGCCCGGGGGAGTTCGTGGTCCCCGGCCTCGTAAAACTGCGGGTAGTCAAGAAACCGGCAACCAAGGAGCGTCAGGGCATCAATCCCTTCACCAAGGAGCCCATCACGATCCCGGCGAAGCCTGCTAGCAAGAAGGTTCGCGCGACGGCGCTCAAGAACCTGAAGGATCTCGTTCAGTAG
>JAFGIS010000613.1 GCA_016929495.1 Polyangiaceae bacterium
GCCTTTGTGCTCGACCTATCGGCGGACGCTCTGAGCGAGCTCGAAGGCAGCGGGCCGGCCGAGGTCGAGATCCGAGTTGTCGAAGGCGGCCGCGTCCTGCTCAGCGAGGTCCGCGAGGTCAGGCTGGACGGACAGCAGCCGACGCTCGAGCTGGAGGTGCCTGCGTGGGATTCCGACGAGGTCGACGAGGCCGTCGAGCAGACGCCGACCGCGAGCGAAGTGCGCGGCCGAGTCCAGGGGCGAGTAGAGCGCGGGAGCCGCGTGAGGGGCACTCTTCGCACGCTGGCGGAGGGGCGCGTCCAAGAGCAAGAGCTGGGCGAAGCGGCCATCAACAGTTCGGGATGGTACCGGCTGTGCTACGAGCGGCCCCCGACCCACTCGACCCAGCTGGCCCGCTCGAGCCTGGTGATGCAGTTGCTCGCGGCTGACGGAGCGGTGGCGGCCGAATCGGCGCCCGTGCTCGCACCGCCCGAGCGGATCCGAGTCGATCTCCGTTCCCCTCGCACGGTCCGCGGTCCTGCCGAGTACGAGCGCCTGGTGGAGCATGTCGTCCGGGAGTTGCAGGATGGCCCCGAGCTGCTCGACGGTCTGGACGAAGCCGCCGTCGACGAGGTCGCCGAATGGATCGACGTGGCGCCGGAGCGGCTCGAGCTTTTTCGGCGCGCACGAGCGCTCGCTACCGAAACTGGCCTTCCGGGAGAGCTCTTCTACGCCCTGGGGCGCAGCGGGTTGCCAGCCCGGTTGGAGGCGCTGATCGAGGTTCCCGTCGCCGAGCTGGCCACGACCGTGCAGGAGGCGGTCGCCGACGAGATCGTCGCGCCCGGCCTGCTCGCAGATCTCGACGCGATGCTCGAGCAACTCGCCGAGCACATCGTACAGAGCGTGCTGAGACCCCACCCCCGTCCGACGAGCTCGGGCCTGGCCGAGATGCTGGCCTGCGCCGATGTCTCTGACGGTACCCTGCGTCGGGTATTGCATCGCTACCAGCGACGATCGGGTGGCGCGGTCGAGTTCTGGGAGACGCTGACCGTGCACGAGGCCGAGGGGGAGCAAGAGGGGCTGGACGCAGAGGCCGAACAGGAGCTTTCGCTCGCCGTCGAGCTGGGATCCGTGGTCGGGGCCGATCCCCCCCTGGTGCGACGCCTCTTCGCGCTGCGCAGGGAGGGCCGTTGGGACAAAGCGGAGGACCTCTGTCGCTTCGACTTCGACGACTGGTGCGAACTCATCGAGCAGGTCGAAGCGTCACCGTCGCCGGCCGGTGCAGAGGGCGAGCAGGAGGGGTCCGCTGTTGCGTTCGGTGAAGGCCCCGAAGGAGGCGACTTCGAGGTCGATGACGAGGCGGACGACTTGGAGGCCGATGACGAGGCGGACGACTTCGAGGCCGATGATGGGCCAGACGATCTCGAAACGGACGACGACGCAGATGACCTCGAAGCCGATGACGAGGTGACCGCGGACGCCGAGGAGCAGGAGCAAGACTGGGTCGAAACACGTGCCGAAGCCATCATGGAAGCGTTGGAGGAGAGATTCCCGAGTCGCTTCATCGTCGGAGAGCTGATCGAAGCGGGAGAACTGAGCGAGAGCGCCCGGCGAGTGCTCGAACGCGCACCGTCCCACGACTTGCTCAACGACTCCATTCGGCAGCGCGTGTCGTCGGACGACACGCTCATCGAAGGCGTCGAGGACATGGCCGCCGAGGAGGCGATCGAGGAAATCGAGGCCATCGAGCGCATCAGCCGTGTCACGCACTATCCCGAGGAGGTGGCGTTGCTCGTCGGCACCGGCATGCGTTCGGCCCACGCCATTGCCGCAACGCCCCGACGGCATTTCGTCGAGGTCTACGGCGAAGCGCTCGGCGGCAGGGCGCAGGCATCGCGAGTCCACGCGCAAGCTCAGCAGACTGCAGCTGCCAGCACGCTTGCCATGATTCGCCTGCTGCAAGCGCTGCAGCAGTCTCCGCTGGTGCTCGGCGGAGGCGCCATTCCCGAACGCGACCTGCGTGCCCGTGCGCTCAAGGACATACCCGATGCCCGCGCGCTGTTCGGCAGCCTGGCCTCCTGCGGCTGCGACCACTGTCGATCGGTCTACAGCCCGGCGGCGTACCTGGTCGACCTGCTGCGCTATCTCGATGTCAGGGATCCCAAACGCCTGAAGGAGGTCCAGGACAGACTGGCCAAGCGCGGGTTCTCGCCGGCGAGAATCCAGGTGCTGTCTCGTTATCAACCGCTCGACGCTCTGCTGGCAAGGCGTCCGGATCTGGCCGACATCCCCCTGACCTGCGAGAACACGCTCACCCCGCTGCCCTATATCGACCTGGTCAACGAGCTGCTCGAGGCGCGGGTGGCGGGCGGCAGTGCAGCTCACGACACGGGCAAGACACCTGCGGACGTGCTGAAGGCGGTCCCTCAATTCATCAATCGCGAAGCGTACGGCCGGCTGCAGCAAGCCGTTCACCCCGTCAGTCTGCCCTACCACGAGCCGCTCGCGGTGGCGCGCGCGTACCTGGGCCATCTCGGCGTCAAACGCGTGGATCTGCTGACGACCCTGGCCAGGGGAGAGCGTCGAAGCGAGGCCCTTCTTGCGGAGGCGCTGGGTATGTCCAGCGAGGAACTCGCTCTGGTGGCCCGTGCCCCCTCGGAGCCGTGGAAGCACTTCGGGTTCGAGACCGAGCAGCACGGCGACCACAACTACATCGAGGAGCTGGCCCGCGTTCCCAAGTTCCTCGAAGCGACGGGGCTCGGGTTCCAGGGCCTCATCGATCTGGTCAGCACCCGGTTTCTCAATGCCGACGACTCGATGAAGCTGGAGTCGACGGCAGTCGATTGCGATCCGGAGAAGGTGCGTATCGTCGGGTTGAATACGCCCCGCCTGTCCACCATGCTGCGCCTGCTGCGTCTGCGGCGACGCGTCGGCTGGAGTTTCGCCGACCTCGATCGAGCCCTGGTGGCCCTGGGTGCAAACGATCTCGATGAGCCGGTGTTGCAGAAGCTCGTCGAGGCACAGGCCCTGGCCAAGCGGCTCGATCGTCCCATCGCCGAGCTGGTCGGCCTGTGGGCACCTTTGGACACGGCCGGCGAGGACAGCCAGTTCAATCGCCTCCTTCAGACGCGCGCGGTGGCCTGGCGCAGCACGGACAACCGTGCCTTCCAGCTCCGGCCCGACCGCTCGGAGCTGCTCCACACCGGGGACAACCTGGACCCGGTGGCTCCGGCGCTGCTCGCCGCGTTTCGCATCACCAGTGACGAGCTCGCCATGGCGCGCGCTCTCTACGCCCGGCGCGGAACGACGCTGCGACTCGACCTGGCCGGGCTGTCCGCCATCCATCGTGTCGCGCTCCTCGGTCGTGCGCTGCGGCTGCGGCTGCACCAGCTCGACGGCCTGCTGCGGCTGGTGCCCCCGGAAGCCGATCCGCTCCGTCCAGCCGATCCAGCAGCGACCCGTCGGTTCGTGGACATCGTGGAAGAAATCCGCGCCTCGGACTTCTCCCCCGAGCAGCTCGTCTACCTCTTCAACCCCGTGGACGAACCAAGGCGCGATCTTGGACCGACCCACGAGCAAGCAGACGGAGTACTCACCAGCATTCGACGAGGGCTGCTCGAAGCACTCGCTGCGACGGCGCCGCCCAAGGAGGTCACACCGGAGGTGCTGCGGCAGAAGCTCGCGATGCTGCTCGACCCCGCCCTGGTCGACCCGGCCCTGGAGGTTATCGATCCTCGTACGCGGCTCACGCTCGCCCAGCGGCGTGCGTTCTTCGATCGGCATCTCGCCCGCATCTTTCCCGATGCGTCGGCTGCGTCGGCCCGTCTTTTCGAAGGCTCGGCTGCGAATGCCCCGTCATCCGGGTCGTCCGCAGCCACTGCGTCGCCCGCGCCCGCCGCGACACCCACGACGACTCGTTCGCGCGAGGACGAGGCCGTGGCGGCCCGGCCGGACGAGGACGAGGGCGCGGAGGCTGGGTCGGCTCCGGCTGCGGCGAGCGCGGCTGCGGCGAGCGCGGCGCCGGCTGCGGCGAGCGCGGTGCAGGAGCAGCGCTGGCGGGCCAACGCGCAGCTCGTGCTGGAGCACCTGCTGCCGGTGCTGCGCACGCGACAGATGCAGGGGGCCGTCGTCCAGGCGCTCAGCGACTCCCTCGGGACGAGCAGCGCCGCCACCTCGCGTCTGGTCCACACGGTCCTGCGGTCCGAGCGCGGCAGCAGCGGGGCGGTCATCGACGACTTCTACGCTCTCGCGGGGACCGGATTGAGCGGGGCCTACTTCAACAACGCCGAGCTTCGAGGACCGCCGACACTCACCCGTACCGATGGGGCGCTCGCCTTCTCGTGGGCGGGTGCACCGCCTGCGCCAGCCGTTCCCGGACGCCGGTTCAGCGTTCGCTGGACCGGGCGCCTGCTTGCAGAGGCCAGAGCGCCCCACACGTTCTTCGTTACGACCGAGGGTGCCGTCCGTCTCGTGGTGACCGTGAACGGCACCGAGCATGTGCTGCTCGATCAGGACGGAGCTTCGGGACGTGTCGAGGAGCACACGTCACGGCCCATTGCGCTCGAGCCCAACACGCTGTACCCGCTCGTGCTCGAGTACAAGAACAAATCAGCGGCAGCCAGCCTGACCGTCTACTATGGCACGGCGCCGGACGCCAAGCGGCCGCTCACGACGGGCCAGCTGTATCCGTCCGAGGGGCTCTCCTCCTTCGAACCCGTCCGGCAGAGCTACCGCCGCCTGCACAAGGCCTCCTCGATCGTGACCGGCTTCGGTATGACGGACGCGCAGCTCGAGTGGCTGACCACCGAGCCGCGCTACTTGGATCTCGATGCGCTGCCCATGCGAGGGGGGAAAGGGACGGACGCCGTAGCTTTGTTCCAGCGCTGGCGACAGCTCGCCGCGGTCTACGCGCTGCGCAAGAAGCTCCCGCGCTCCAACACCGATCTGTTCGAGGTGTTCCGCGAGAGCGCGCTGCCCAGGGCCGTCGAGGTGCTGTGCAAGGCGACCGGCTGGGACAGGGCCGTGGTCGACGCGCTCGTTGGACCTCAAGGCTTCGCCGTCGACGCGGCAGGGCTCCGGCCTCCGGTCGAGCCAGGGGCCGAGCCGCTTCTGGTGCGCCTCGAGCGCGCCGTGAGCCAGCAACGTCGGACCGGTGCGGCTCCCGAGACACTGTTTGCCTGGGCCAATTCGGTGCCGGACGCGGAGATCGCGGCGGCGATCGTCCAGGCGGTCAAGTCCCGCTACGACGAGAAGCGCTGGCTGGAAGTGGCGAAGGCCCTCAACGATCCGCTGCGCATGGAGCGCAGGGAAGCCCTGGTTTCCTACCTGTTGCCGCGAATGCACGAGCAGGGGGTACGAACCCGAAGCCAGCTGTTCGAGTACTTCCTCATCGATGTGGACATGAACCCCTGCATGCTCACATCGAGGATCAAGCAGGCGATCTCGGCAGTCCAAACGTTCTTCCAGCGCTGTCTCATGAATCTCGAGGCGCAGGTTCCGGCGCGCCTGATCGACGCCAGCGACTGGAAGTGGCTCAAGAACTATCGAGTGTGGGAAGCCAACCGCAAGATCTTCCTCTATCCCGAGAACTGGATCGAGCCGGAGCTGCGGGACGACAAGACCCCCTTCTTCCAGGAGCTCGAACGGACTATCCTGCAGCAGGAGATCAAGAAGGAGAACGTCGAATCCGCGTTCATCGACTACCTGCAGCGCCTCGATGAGGTCGCCCGCCTCGACGTTCGGGCCGTCTGGTTCGAGCGGCGAGCTAGCGTGCCGCGGCTCGAGAAGCGCCGGGTGGACACGAGTCTACACCCGCCCCCGGACGTCCGCTGGGACCACGGCACCTACCACATTTTCGCGCGCACCTTCAACGCTCCGCATATCTGGTTCTACCGGCGCCTCGAGAAGGGACGAGTGTGGACGCCCTGGGAGAAGCTCGACGCGGATATCGAGGGAGATCACCTGGTGCCCGTGATGTTCCAGCGTCGTCTGTACCTGTTCTGGACCGTCTTCCGCGAAAAGACCAAGGAGATGGACACGCCGAAGAAGGACGCCGCTCCCTACAAGCTGGGCAAAGACTGGGAGATCAGCCTGGCCTACTCGGTGTACGACCGCGGACGTTGGACGCGCAAACAGCTGTCCAGCGGAGCCGTCCGCGACGATCTCAAAGTAGTGACCCACGACGAGTACAACAAGCTCGTGAGCAAGTCGGCTCCTGCGGAGATACTGGGAAGCGCGTGGATCCCACCGACGGCCTACACGCTTCGCGCGACCGCGTCCGACGACCAGGGCCAGGTCCGGATCTACGTGTATCGCCGCGGGCTCAGGCAGACGGCACTCGATCAAACCGACAGGGTCTTCGTCGTCCACGCTGCGGACGACAGGGTGCTGTCCTGGACCGAGGTCGACCCTGTCGCTCGCTTCGAGCTCGATGGCTGCAATGGCGAGCTCATCCCGGCCGAGGCGCACGGGACGGCCAGAGTCGCGGTCATCCCCAAGGCCCAGCGCGATGCGCGGACACGCAACCAGCTGTTGGCCCGGCTGGGACTACGCCCTCGCGGCCATGGCGTTCACCCAGTCGGTGCGCGCCTTGCGCCGCAGACGTTCCAGCTCGCCCGCGGGGGGCAGCTGGCAGCGCCTGCCGGCTACCGGGTGAACGCCACGGGCTTCACGGCGGACGCGAAGCGCCGTGGCGCTGCGCTTGCCCTGCGGTCAGGGCCTGCGGGCGGGCTCAGCCAGGTGCTCGGGGCATCCCCCGGCGGCGCTGCACGGGTGCTGCCCGTGCTCGACTCGGGCTCGCTGGCGGATCCGGGTTTGTTTCCGTTCTTCTTCCAGGACCGGCTGCGCAGCTACTTCGTGCGGCCGGTCTACCGTTGGATCGGGCCGCGTCTGGTGCGCGTACCTGTAGCCAGGCCTCTGGTTGGGGCCCGTGCACGGCCGGCGCTTCCGCGGTTCGGACAGCGACGACCCGCAGGCGCGTCCAAACGGCGGGGACGCCGACGCGGACGCCGCCGGGGACGCCGCGAGGCGATCGAGCAGCTGTTGCCCCAGGAGCGTGCCGAGGACACGGGCGTGCTCGAGGCGCAGGATGTGCTGTGCGACGAGGAGGAGCAAGCGTGGCACCCGGATGACGCTGCGGAGCGGCGTCGCAAGCGGCGACGTGGGCGCCGCAAGCGGGGCCGTGGACGTCGTGCAGCGCGCGCAGGCGCCGTTCCTGCCCGTCCCCGGACGCCGGCTGCGCGACCCCCGGCGCCCAAGCGCCCACAATTTCAGCTCGCGCGTCAGGAAGGGCACTACGAACAGCGGCTCCGGTTCACCCCGTTCGAGCATCCGGACACCAGCCGGCTCATCATCAAGCTGAAGACGGATGGTATCGAGAAGCTGCTGGCGCTCAGCACGACCCGCCAGCCCAAAGACGGCGTGGACCGCGCCGTGGACCACGGGACCCGCGGCGGGAGATGGCTCCCGAAGCGGCACAGTTGGTTCAGGCGGACATACCGGCCGGGCCCGCTCGCCGACAGCCGCGACCACGATCCGCGCCTGGACATCGACTTCGAGCGCGACAACCCGTACGCCCTGTATAACTGGGAGCTCTTCTTCTACGCGCCGCTGCAGGTGGCGCTGCGCCTTGCCAAGGATGGTCGGCACGAAGAGGCCCAGCGCTGGTTCCACTTCATCTTCGATCCAACGTGCGACGCGGGCTCGCCGGCGCCGCAACGCTACTGGCGCTTCGCCCCCTTCCACGAGAATACCGAGTACGCGGGGGCTCGAGAGCTCATGGCGCTGCTGTCCTACGGCGGCAAGGACCAGGGGCTCATCCGGAGGCAGAAGAACGTCAACGATCAGGTGTCCGACTGGTGGGAGAAGCCCTTCGACCCCCATGTGATCGCGCGCTTGCGCACGGTCGCCTATCAGAAGGCGGTCGTGATGAAGTACATCGACAACCTGATCGAGTGGGGGGACAAGCTGTTCCGGCGCGACTCGATGGAGTCGATCCAGGAGGCGACCCAGCTCTACATTCTTGCAGGCAACATCCTGGGACCGCGGCCGGAGCGCGTGCCGCCGATGGTCAAGATCGAACCGGTCACCTTCCGCCAGGTCCGAGACAAGCTCGATCCGTTCGCCAACTGGGTCGTGCGCTTCGAGAACAGCCAGGTCCGTCGGCCCTTCCGCGTCAATGCCCAGCCCGACGCCGGCGGCGCGACCTCGGTGCTCGGCATGGCGACGCAGTACTTCTGCGTCCCGCACAATCCGCAGATCGACAAGCAGTGGGACACGGTCGCCGACCGCCTGTTCAAGATCCGCAACTGCATGAACATCAAGGGGGTGGTACGGCAGCTGGCGCTGTTCGAGCCTCCCATCGACCCTGGCATGCTGGTGCGGGCGGCCGCGGCCGGGGCGGACCTCGGCAGCGTGGCCGCTGGCCTCAACGCCCCGCCTCCCAACCACCGATTCAAGCTTCTTTTCAGCCGAGCGGTGCGCCTGGCCGAAGAGCTGCGCAGCTTCGGCGCTTCGACACTGAAGGTCCTCGAGCGGCGCGATGCGGAGCAGCTCGCCGCACTGCGCGCTTCGAACGAGACCGTGCTGCTCGAGGCGATCCGAGACATCCAGAAGACCAAGATCAAACAAGTCGAGGAGGAGCTCGCCTGGCTCGCGCTGCAGCGCGACCACATCGATATCCAGATCCAATACACCACGGCTCAGGCGCAGCAGCTGATGAACGCGCAGGAGCAAGCGCGCCAGCAGTCCCTCACGGAAGCGCAGGCCATGGGCCTGGTCGCCGAGGGCGTGGATCTCGTCTCCAAGGTGCTCTACGCGATTCCGGAGTTCCAGGCCGGCGCAGCCGGCGGATTCAGCTCTCCGTTCACCACGGTGCAGCTCGGCGGACAGATGGCAGGCGACATTGCCATGGCGTTCGCCGAGAGCATTTTCAAGGTCATGAACAGGCTCCAGACCGAGGCGGACATGGCGGCTGCGCAGGCGGAGTACCAGCGGCGCCTGATCGAGTTCCAGCACGAGCTCGAGCTGTTGGCCAAGGACCGCGAGCGGGTGGAAAAGCAGATCGGAGAAATCAACCTGAAGCTGGAGATCAGCAATGCCGAGCTTCGCCGACACGACACCGCGGTCGACAACTCGCGCAAGGTCGAGAGCTATCTGAGGGACAAGTTCACGAGCGAGCAGCTCTACGGCTGGATGCTGGGCCAGCTGTCGGGTACCTACTTCCAGGCCTACAAGTTGGCCTTCGACACGGCGAAGCTCGCGGAGCGGGCGCACCAGTTCGAGCAGGGCGACCGGTCGTCGCACTTCGTCGAATTCTCGTACTGGGACAGCCTGAAGAAGGGATTGCTCGCCGGTGAGCGTCTGCTGCTCGATCTGCGTCGGATGGAGGCCGCGCACCTCGAAGGCGACCAGCGTGCGCTGGAGATCACCCGGCACGTCTCGCTCAAAGAAGACGATCCGGCGGCGCTGCAGCAGCTGCTTGCCACGGGACACTGCCAGCTGGAGGTGACCGAGACCCTGTTCGACGGTGACTTCCCGGGTCACTACTTCCGTCGGCTCAAGACCGTCAGCGTGTCCATGCTTGGGCCGGCGAGTCCTCACGCCAACGTCAACTGCACGCTGACCCTGCTGGACAACCGGGTCCGCACGGATGCGAACGCGAGCGGGTCCTATCCGCAGGCAGAGGATTCCGAGGACGCACGTTTCCTGGTCAATCTCGCTCCCGTCCAGGCCATCGCCACCAGCCGCCCCAACGCGGACGCTGGGCTGTTCGAGCTGCGCTTCGACGACGAGCGCTATCTGCCCTTCGAGGGCGCCGGGGCCATCTCGTCGTGGCGCATCGATCTCGACCAGGCCCACAACGCGGTGGATCTGGCCCAGCTGACCGACCTCGTACTGACGCTCCAGTACACCGCACGCAGCGGCGGGGCTGCGCTGGCCGCCGTAGCCCGCGCCCATCGCGACAAGCTGCTCGGGCGTGGCGGGCTGAAGCCGCCCCCGCGACAGTGCGTCAGCCTCAGGCACGACCTGCCCGCCGTGTGGAAGCAGCTCGGCGAGGCGGCCGTGGGGAAGCCCATCGAGGCGACGCTGCCGCTCTCGGAGCAACGATTCTCGGGACGCTACCGGGGGCTGGCCCTGAAAATCCAGGAGGTCGTGGTCTTCGCCCGCGCGCGTGCCCAGGTCGGTGAGGACGCGCTCGAGCTGAAGCTCGATCCTCCGAAGGGTTCCGGCGCCAGGTTGTCGCGGTGGACGACGCCTTGGCCTGACGCTCGCACGCTCCGAGCCACCAGCGAGGTCGCCGGCTCACCCGGTCCGTGGAAGCTGGCGTTGGGAGCCAAAGCGGGCCGGGTCACGGACCTGTTCGACGATGTCGTGCTGATCTTCGGGCTGCGCGCACGCAAATCGTGACGCTTGAACCGGTCCGCTGACCTGTTGCTCGCGCTGCGTCATGCTTGACCGAGCCCTCCGGCACGACGTAGCCTCCGAGCTCGCTTGTGTGCGCCTGTGCTTCAAGCGGTGGTTCTGAACGTCGCTGAGAGGCGGGCGAAATCCGGAATCGAAGGCCACGCGGAGGCAGCAGCTGTGTATTCGCGCTTGGAGGGCTCGTGGGCACCGAACAGACTGGAGTCGCAGCAACTCCTGGAGGACATCGCGGTCGAGCTCGACGAGGGCTACGGGCCCGTTCGACCTGACAGGGTCTTGGCCGACTTCGCGGAGCAGACGCCATCGCTGTCTGCAGGCGAACAGGCCGAGTTGCTCGGAGCCGTGCTGGAGAGCCGGCGAACGGGTGGAGGCGGGCAGCCGTCGCGCGGTCGAGGAGGATTCGATTGGGGTGGGTTGGCGCGCAACGTTCAACAGGGCCTGGGGGCCTTCCAGACCGGAGCACAGCTGGTGGGGCAGTTCGCGCAGATGTTCGGCGGGCGGGGAAACCGCACGGCCAACAGCATAGCGCAGTGGTCGAACCGGCTAGCCCAGGGCGCTGGCGTGGCCCAAGGGGTGACCGGAGGCGTGGCGAATCTTTTCGGCGGGCACCAGCCGCCGCGCGGCTTGCCTGGTCAGGAGCCGCAGCCCGTTCCGCCTGGGGCCGCACCCGCACCGGGTCGGGGTATTGCTCCCAGTCCGGCCCCGGCCGGCGGCGGGTCCGGACGTGACGCGCTGGGTCAGTTCGCCGCATTGATGGGCGACCCCAGGGTGTTGCAGATGCTGCAGAGCGCCGCGGTGCTGGGGCAAGCCGCGACACGGGGCCTCGAGGTCGAGGTTCCGGGTCCTGACGGCCCGCGATCGGTGCAGATCCCGGCAGGGCCCATCGTGGCGGGACTGGCCTCGCTGGCCAACGAGTCGCTGCGGGAGCTCAACGCCCTGACCCGCGAGGATGATCCGGACGTTCCCGAGTACCTGGTCGATGATCGTGGGGAATTCATCGTCGACCCTGCCAATCAGGAAGAACGTGCAGCGCTCGCAGTCGAGTTGCTGCGTGCGGATCGTGACGCTCGGCGCTGCGTGGACTGCCGAGCTCTCGAGGACGGGCTGGACGAGTCGGACGCCTGGGCGAGGGACGCGGGTTTCTTCGGATAGGACGAGCATGCCATGAGCACCGACAGCAACACCAAGGCGATGGAGGAGGCACTGCAGGCCGCGGTCGCCCGCATGAACCGGTCCGGCACGGACTCGGGAGCCCCCACCGATCCGATCTCGCTGTTGATGTCGCTGATTCCTCGGCTGCTGGAGCACAATCAGGAGCGCGACGACGTGCTCGAGAAACTCGAGGGCCTCACCAACGACGGCTTGGCGCCCTTGCGCGAGCAGCTCCTTGCGATGAGAAAGCAGCTGCACCTGCTGCGCAAGTCTCACCGGGAGATGCTGGAGCAGCTTCGGCAAGTTCAGGAGCAAGAGGCTGCCACCGGGAAGGCAGTGCTTCACCTGGCGAGGCAAATGGCGCGGGTGGAGATCATCGAGGAGATGCCGGACGATGACGGGCTCGACCTCGACGACGACGAAGACCTTGAGCCATCGGTCTCGGCCGGCCCGGCTCGAAGGCGACCGATAGGTGAACACAAAACGACAAGCCGCAAGCCGAAGAGGCCCTAGGCAAGCACGGTCCTTCGGGGCCACGGTTGGGAGAAAGCGACATGCCGAGAGAAGACGACGAACGTTTCGAGTACGACGAAGCCCTTGAAGACGACGAAGCCCTCGAAGACGACGAAGCCGTCGAGGACGACGAGAGCATGGAGGACGACGAAGCCTTCGAAGACGATGAGAGCATGGAGGACGACGAAGCCTTCGAAGACGACGAGGGCGTCGAAGACGACGAGGGCGTCGAAGACGACGAAGCCTTCGAAGACGACGAGGGCACGGAGGACGACGAAGCGCTCGGCGCCGAGGACGACGAGGCCACGGAGGACGACGAATCCGCGGCAGAATACCGCCGTCGCTCCCGTGCAGTTCGCCGCAGGGCTCGCGCGCGTCAGCGGCAGATGGCTGCGCGCCGTCGACTCATGACGCGCCGGATGGCCGCCCACGCACGCAGGACCGCTCAGCGCGCCCGTGCCGTGCAGCGCAACATCCGCAACCGCATGCTCAAGATCCGCGGGGCTCGACGCGCGAAGCTACGTTCCATCGGCAAGCTGAGGGGCCGAGGCGTCGTGATCGCGCGGCTGCCCAATGGCCGGCAGACCCGGATGCAGATCAGCCCTGCGCCCGCATCAGCCAACGACGTCAACAAGCTGGGTTCTCGTATCTCGGCCAACGAGAAGCGCCAGGCCCAGGCGACTGCGGCCAACGCGCAGGCGATCAAGAAGCTCGTGTCCGCGCAGGGCGTGGCCGTCAAGCGGATCACGGCGCAGCAGCTCAAGAGCGACAAGGAGCTCTCGAAGCGCATCCTGGCCGGAGACGCGCGGCTCGACAAGCGGATCAGCTCGGAAATGGCCGCCCAGAAGGCGGCTCACGACAAGCATCGCAAGCAGATGGTGACGCTGCTGAAGCGCCAGCGCCAGCGCCATATCTGGAACAGCGTGCTCATCGCCTCGGCGATGCCGTTCTTTGCGGCCTACGGCAAGCGGTCCGATCCGTTCTGCAAGCCGAACTTGATCCTGACCGGATCGCTTGCAGGCTGGATGCTTCTCGACGAGATCGTCGATCAGTTCCTGGGGCGGCGCGGCAAGAGCGCCAAGTCCTGGAGCAAGGGCGCCGATGTCTGGTCGTACCTGGCCCCGATCGGCAACGCTGCCACCGTGTACTACTTCCTCAACGACGGGCAGCACGAGCGGTTCGTCACGGGGACGGCAAAGCTCACGTTCCCAACCAGCGACCCCACGACGGTAGAGCAGAAGTACGACATCAAGGTCGCCGAGGACTTCCAGAAAGAGTTCGACGAGCTCGGAAGCGTGCCGGCTCTGGTGACGGTGAAGGAGACGGACGTGCCGGCAACTGAGTCGCTCGATGTCACCGCCCGCGCGGAGAACGGGAAGATCACGGTGAAAGCTGTGCGGGCTTCCGACGCGACCGGCCACAGCTTTGCTGCTGCCACCGTAACCGTCGTCTGGGTCATCGATACGCAGAAGACCCCAGCAGAGGCCACGGTCTCCACATCCACCACCAGCAAGTAGTCGGAGACCTGCCGAGGAGATCCCATGTCAGGCGCCCGCTCGCGGGACTCCCAGGCGCGGGCTCCCGCCGCCGAGGACCTGGCGAGCGCCACACCGTCGCGGCTTGTCGACGCCATGCAGCCACCCCGCGTGCCTCGGCTTCGGGGCGCGCGGGTGGTCACGGCGGTGCTGCCCAGCGGGCGGACCGTGTGGCTCGCGGTTCAGCCGTCGTTCGTGTCCGCCACGGAAATCGAACGTCTTCGGCAGGCCGTGTGCCGTTCTGCCGTACGCCGCACGCTGCTGACCCATGCGCACACCGCGGCCATCGAACGCTGCTCGCGCACGTTGCTGACCGATGTTCAGCGCTTGACCCGTGCCCAGGGACGAGCGGCACGCAGGATCTTCCGGCAGCTCGAACGAGGCGATGCCAAGGTGGGCGGCCGGTTCGTGCGTGTCTGGGCTGCGCGGCGAGCCGAGCAGGAGCAGGACTCGGGCCGTCTGCTGCGCTTCGCTCGTCGGCTGCGTCGCCGTGGACTGTGGGACCAGATCGTGCTGCTCAGCGGCGCGCCCTTGTTCGCTGCGTACGCAGAGCGCGGCCGGCCGCTGGGGGTGCACAACCTTACCCTGACGCTTTCCTTGTTCGTGTGGCTGTTCGGCGACGAGCTCACGGATCTGCTGTCCGGGCGCTGGCCGCGGCCCTGGGAACGGTTTCGAGATGTCGATGTTTGGTCCTACGTGGCTCCGTTCGGCAACCTGCTGAGCGGCTGGTGGCTGCTCGGCGATCGGCAACACGAGCGCTTCGTGACAGGCATGGCCGAGAGCTTCGAGAGGGTCCGGGAAGGCGCTGTTGCGCCGTCGCACCGTGCCCTCGCCCTGCGGAGGCCTGGCCAGCGCGAAGCGCTCTTCAGGCAGGTCATTCCGCTGTCGCGACACATCGCGCCCGATCATGTCGAGTCGTTCGAGGGCTATACCGGTGTGCGTGCCGTGGCAACGCTCGCGTCGGGGCCCCTGGTGCCGGGCAACGGCGGTCATCCCTATCGCGTGATCGGGATCTCGGCCATCGTGCAGGCGGGCCTGTTGACCATCGACGTGGCAGCGCGTCCTGTCCACCACCACCGTCAACACCGCCGCCACCACCGGCCGCCGTCCAGCAGCAGCGAGGCTCCGACTGCGCTCCGGGTGGCCTGGCTGGTCGACACGCAAGACCCCAAGGCATCAACGTCGGGTGAACCAGCATGACAGACTACTTCGACGAGATCGAGTCGGCTGTGGAAGACGAGCCCTCGCCCACTCAGGGACTGTTGGGCGCGGTTTCCTCTGCGCTGCAGGGCGATCGAAAGAAGGCCAAGGACGCGATCGTCGCCGCACGGGGACGCATCGCGCAGCAAGCGCGCACCGACCTCGGGCAGGCCCTGAGGCAGCTGGGCGCTCTCGGCGGTACGGAAAGCTCACCAGGGCCTTCCCGTGCTGCGCGGATGGCTGCACCGTCGCGACTGCCTCCCCTTTCTCCTGCGCAACGCTTCTCGTCGCGCTCGCCCTCGGACGGGCCTGCCGGCCCGGGTGCGAGCGCCAGCCGCGACGACCTGGCAGCCTTGCGCCGGATCAGCGCCCGGAACGACCGACGGGCGTACGAGGCCATTCGCCAGAACGCGCGCGCCATCGAACAACTCGCGCGGTCTCAGCGCACACTGCTCAAGCAGGTGGCCGAGCTGCAGAAGCGTGGCGATCTCGCCGTGACCCAGAGGGTCGTCGAAGGGCTCGCGACCCTGGAGCGCCGGGCAGAAACGGCGCAGCGCGCGCAAGCGCGGGCTCTGGCTGCCCGGGACCGCTCGATTCGGGAGCTCCGGTCGAGTCAAACCCGGACGCTGCGCAGCGCGCGGCTTCAGGCCAGGGCGGCGCGCATCGACAAACTCAACTCCGTGGCAGGGTCGATGCAGGTCGGCGCCTTCGGCGCCAAGGGAGACCTCTTCGCGACGAACAACCTGCTCGTTGCCGGCAACCAGCTACTGTGGAGCTTTGCCGGAGACCTGCTGCGCACGATCGGCCTCTCGGATCCGGGCTCGTCGAGCCCTCTCGGGTGGCTCGCACCGCTGGCCAGCCTGGCCACCAGTCAGGTGGCGCTCGGCAATCGCCAGCACGAGCGGTTCATCGCGGGCGTTGCGACGGGATTCGCCTGGGTCGACAAAACCTCGAAAATCGCAGCGCGTGTCTCACTCAGACCCTTCATTGGCAGCGCGGACTGGGACGCATTTCGCAAGCGCACCGACATTGTGGCAACCGCGACGCTGCTGGAGCCCGTTTCTTTGGGGAAGGGCACCGGGCCTGTTAGAACAGTGGTGAGCGACGGGGTGTTGCTCATCGAGCTTGCCCCAGTGGGCGAAATCGGGCCGGACGCCTATCGCGTCGCATGGCTCGTGGACACGGCGAAGCCCGGTGGCTGACGATCCGCTCAAGAAACTCGCACGGCTGCTCGGCGGTGTGGTTCTGATCCAGGGTCGCCTGGGGCACCAGGTGCTCGGGCAGCTTCTGATCGCCAATTCCTCTCAGCTTGCGCTGGCCGGGGCCGCCGTGGCCGTATCCGCGGTGTCCCGCCAGGAGAACGCGGCATGGCAGGCCACGATCCGGATCCTGGCACCGGCCGTTGCCGTACACTTGCTGGCTCAGCAGGAAGCCAAGCGACTGGAGCGGCTGTCGGAGCGATTGGCCGTGCAGGAGCAGTCGCTCGACAGGGCCGCGCCCCAGAGGCTGAGGCACGCCCTGACCCGAGTAGCGCGAGCCGAGCAGGAAAACCAACGGCTTCGCAGGTTGATTGCCGAGCTCAAGCGCAGCCGGGCAGCAGCACACAGGCCGAGGCACGCCCTGGCCCGGGCAGCGCGAGCCGAGCAGGAAAACCAACGGCTTCGCAGGTGGATCGCCGAGCTCGAGCGCAGTCTCGGTGGCCGGCCGAGCCGCTCGGGCGCGGAGCGCTAGCATGGGCCGTTCGTGGCGAGCCCTGCGCCAACGCCGGAACCCGCGCCGGACAAGGACTTCGACAACCCGACCACGACACCGCCGCATGAGGATCACCACTGGCGATAGCAGAGGACACGACATCGAGCTGCGCGTCCGGAGTTACCAGCCGGCCCAATACGCGTGGGCACGGCATTCCCGATGGGTGTCCGTGAGAGGCGCGCAGCGAGCGGTCGGCGTGCACCGCAGGACAGACGCGGACCGCGATCGATTTGGTGATTGCGTCCGAGTGCGTGATCTGGAATCGTCCCCGGAGGTCGACAGATCCCTGGCCGCCAGCGGCACGAGGCGGCTGCCAGGCCTGCAGCGGCGCAGCGCCGGTTGCGACGTGCGCTACAGAGGAGGTTGGCAATGAGCGAGAGATCCGCGAGGACTTGGGATGGCTCGAGGTCGAGGCAGCATCGTGTGCGCGGCAGCCGGCGCGAAGCGGATCTGTTCTGGGCGGACCTGATGGGACTCCCGTTTCAGCGATGGGAGGACACAGAGGACTATGGCGCCCCGGCGTCCGAATCGGACGAGCAGAGCGACGGCTCGCATGCTGCCGGAGTAGCCTCCGAATCGGACGAGTCGCTCTACGAAACCGAGTCGCTCGAATCGGATGACGAAGCCTACGATCCGGGCGTGTCCGAGTCGGACGAGTCGTTCGAATCGGATGACGCGGCCTACGATCCGGGCGTGTCCGAGTCGGATGAGTCACTCGACGAGACCGAAGTGCTCGAATCGGACGAGCAGGCGTACGACTCTGGCGTGTCCGAGTCGGGCGAGCTGGAGGGCGATGGAGCCGCGCTGGAATCGGACGAACAAGGCGCCGAGCTCGGCCTCGACTACCTCGATGGAGAGGAGTTTCCGGACGAGGCTTCACCGGCCCCGATGGCCGTGCCCAGCGGCGATCCGGTCCCCTTCGCGCCCAACCCTCCGGCAGGCAGCTACTGGCCGGTCATCAGCTCGCACGCGAGGAGCCGTGAAGTCAACTATCGAGCCGCCGACGGCTCCCGCATCGGCAGCAACGAGGGCAGGCAATTCCTGGCGAGCCGCGACCATGGCCGCCGCTACCACGTGGGCATCGACGTCTTCGCGAATCGAGGCGATCCGGTGGTGGCCATTGCGGACGGTCGCATCGTAAGCTTCTACGGGTTCTGTTGTCGGCCACGAATGACGAGCTATGCGCTCTTCGTCGACCACGGCAACGTCGTGGTGAACTACGGCGAAGTTGCGCCCGACTCATTGACTCGCAACGGCCTGGCGCGGGGAAGTCGGGTGAGCGCGGGGCAGGTCATCGGATCGATTGGCGTCAATCCGGGCGGCACTTCGATGCTGCACTTCGAGACGTACGTACCTGGAACCACGGCCAATGCGCGCTATGTCCCTGGCCATCGGCGGCCTGCGTCGCTGCTCAACCCGACGCCCTACCTTCTGTGGCTGCTGGATAACGGTCGAACCGGCAGCGCGACCCCGGCCGTGGCCGGATCTCCCGCAGCCGCGCCACCGCAAGCTTCTGCTGCGCCGTCTGCTGCGCCCGGTGCGTCGCCCGCTGCGACGCCCAGCGCGGCCCCTGCCGCGGGGACCCGAGATTGGACACAGGCCAGTCGCGACGAACGGATGCGCTACGTCATGCAGCTTCTCGTCTCGACCTACAACTACCCGGTCAATGGTGCGGCCGGGATCGTGGGCAACCTCCTGGCGGAGTCGGCTGTGCTGCCCAACCGCGTGGAAGGAAGCCGGGAGGCCACTCCCATGCGCGCCCGCAACTTCGACGGAGCGCTCACCACGTTCACCGCAGACCAGGTCATGAACCGTAGCACGAGCGCGCGGCAGGGACCCAGGCTGCCAGGGGTCGGGCTTGCCCAATGGACGTCGACATCGCGGCGCACCGGGCTGTTTCGTCACACCTTCCGCGGCCAGACACTCGGCGCGGCCATACTCAGCGACATGGACGCGCAGGTCGATTACCTGGTTTCCGAGCTCCGCTCCAGGTTCCCGCAGGTGGACCGGGTGCTCCGAGGCACGAGTGTCTCGGTGGACGCCGCGAGCGACGAAGTGGTCTACTCCTACGAGATCCCAGCGGCTGTGTTGACCGATACACGGCCCCGCAGGAAACGCCCGCGCTCGGACCCGGCCGTGGTGGAGGTATTCCGCGAAAGGCGAGGGCATTCTCAGTCGGCCTTGCGCGCGTATCAGGCGTCGCCGTAGCGTCTGCTTGCGGCCAATGCCTCCACAGATCAATCGCGTTTCGCAGGACGAGACGGCACACAGGGCGGCGCACGACAGGATCCGGAGCGGCCGAACAAGGGAGCGTGAGATCGATGCGACGAGCCAGATGGGACTTCAGGATGGGTGACGAGCAGGAGCGACGCGAGGCGGATTTGTTCTATGCCGACTTGATGGGCGTTGCGCCCGTAGGCAGGCGAGCAGGCGAGCAACTCGGCGAAGACGACCTCCGCATGCGTCGAGTTCTGGGCCCGGACACGCTGGCCGTGTTCTTGTCCGCGTTCCGGCGCATGCGCACCGAGCAGCAGGTACGCAACGCGATCGTCGCGGCCGCCCGCGCGGAGTCACGGCGTTGGCACACGAGCGCGGGCGCGCCGATCTTCGAGAGCGAGCCAAGCATGTTCGGCAACCTGGTGCGCTACAATCTCGCCGTGCTCGCGACCGTGCCGCCCCCAACCCTGTTGGAGTTGCAGGCCGCCGCGATCGCTCCAACGACCAGCTACGGTGCGCTGCCGACCACGAGCTCCGCATCCACCGTCAACAGCGAGGTGACGCGCGTGTCCGCGGTGTTGATGGCGGCCGTCACGGATCCCCGCGTGCCGGCCAACCTGGCGACCTTGGTCAGTGACGCGCTGCGCCACGCTCGCGATGCTCACCGCGACAGCGGTGCGCACTCGGCCTGGAGCGCGGTGTTCGTGTGTGCCTGCGTTCGAAGTGTCGCGATAGCGCTCGAGCTCGAGGCCATGGTTCGCGGCTCGCAAGTCGGCCGGGACGTCCTGCTGCGCGCGACCGGCAGGCACTGGGAGTACGCGGCCACGGCCTACCAGCGGCGCAACCAACAGCTCGGCACCTATCACGCCTACGACCCGACGCAGGTGGCGCCGCAGCCGGGCGATATCATCGTGCAAGATCGCCGCAGTGCCGGTGGCTTCACCTTCGCTCAGATGCCGCCGCACGCCATGAACGCCCACGGAGACATCGTGATCGAGGTCAGCACCAACGACGTCATCACGCTCGGTGGCAACCTCGGCAGCGGCACGGCACGCCAGGAGAGTGTTCGACGCCGCCGGTTCCCGCGTGCTGCGAACGGGCGGCTGGTGGTCGACGCGACCAGGTCGTACAGCCAAGAAGACAACAGCGGCAACCTGCCGCCCCTGCCCGCGGCCGTCGCCGCCACGGGCTCTCTCGGCAGCAGAAGCACCGCGCGGATCTTCACGCTGCTGCAGCCGAGGCCCAGCGTCATCGACGTGCCGCAGCGTACACCCGCCGGGACGATGCTCGCCTGACGGACCACGGTGCCCTGGCTCCCCCGGCATGGCCGCTCGTCGACACGCGAGCTCACGCCGCGGAGCGTCTGCGCGCGTGCTCCCGGTGGTTGCGAATGACGTCGCGCGCACGATTGATCTCGACGGAGAGACGGCTGCGTCGTGCAAACTCCACCGGATCCTGCGCGGCCCGATCCGGGTGAACCTGGACTCGAAGCGTGCGCCAAGCGGTCTCCA
>JAFGIS010000614.1 GCA_016929495.1 Polyangiaceae bacterium
GCCGGGGGCCCGATAGGGTCGCTGCCTTGAGGATGTTCGACGTACTCGGCGTGGCGAAGATGGCTCGGTAGGGTCTGCGCCGCGAGCCCGGCATGCCCAACCTACTCGCCCTCGACGAGCCGGCTGCGCGGGACCTTGCCCTTGTTGACCAGCGACGCGAGCACGAGGCGCTCCGAGACGTCAAGGTAGAGGGCCGCCCCGGCAGTGCCTTCCTCGTCGGTACGCTCGAGGGGCGACGCAACGCGCGCATGCAGCACGGTTTCGCACCGGATATCTCCGCTGGCGGCCAGCATCGGCGCCGGCTGATTCTCGACCGGAATGAAGAACGCACGACCCAGGGGCTGGCGCTGGGGCGTCGACGTGCTCACGGCACAGAAGGCTGGCGCGGCTCGCCTTGCTGACCCGGAACTCCTGCGTCTTCGCCCTAGCGTTGATCCGCTGTACCCCGCCGGCTTCTGTCATACTGCGCTCGGCGGTCGACCGCTCAACGTGCCGTCGCCGCCTGGCACGCAACGGCCCCAAGTGGATCACTATCGTGCCGCCGGGTGGATCACTTCAAGCGTGCCGCTGAAGCTGGCGCACGATGGCTGAGGTGAGTCGCGGGAGGTCGATGGGTTTTTCGCAGTCTCGTTGGGGATGGCTTCGGTGCTCTACCCGGACCGCGTGAAGTTGATTTCACCTCGGAGGGTGAGGCGGCCGCGTGGCCGGCCATGGGATTCCGCAGGCGCGCTTCGGACCGACAGGGGCACCTCCTTTGGTCAGAGAAGACGGCTCCTTTCACGGGTTGGGGGCCACGTTCGAACGCAGGGCGCTACAATGCCGAGCATGGCACCTCCAAGGGACTCATCGGCTGCGGCGGTGCAGGTTCCCAAGGAACTCGTCGAGCAACTGGTCAAGCTCAGCGCCGAAGAGCGGGCCCTCGTGCTCCGCGCGGCGAACTCGCGAGAACCGTCGCGCAAGCTTCCCACGCTATCGTGGGAACGGCTAGAGGAGGCCGATGGCGTCGTCGCATTCGGTGGCGATGCAGTCGAGGACTGCAACGCTCTCTATGACAGCTGACGTCGCGCATGGCTGACGTCGTCATCGATGCGGATGTCTTGGTCGGAAAGCTCGACCGGAACGATTCTCTACACGCTGAAGCGCAGATGCGCCTCGAGCGACAGGGACACACGCCGCTGGTGCTCGACCTCCTCCTGCAGGAGGCGATATCCGTCTTGTGTCGGAGAGCCATACAGCGCAGGGGCGACCCGCCGGATTGGGGTCGCGCGCTTGGCACGGCTCGAAGCTGGGTCCAAGACGGAGCGGTCGCATTCATGCATCACGAGATTCAAGCGCTCTTCCCGCAGATACTCGACATCGTCGAGTCTTCCGCTGGCGCCCTGAACTTCAACGATGCGGCGCTGGTTGCTTTTCAGAGGCAAACCATCATCGGCGAAGTGGCTACTCTCGACGGGTCGCTTGCCAACCATCCGGGATTTCGCACCGTCTCGTAGCGAGGGTAGATGCTGCCGGCGAGCCAGTGACGAGTAGGCGCGTCTTCGAGGAGCGGCGGTTTGCTCAGCGCCAAGGAGGTGGCCAGCGAGTACCCCACCGAGCGTGACAGCCGCCCTACGCCCCCCTCGCCATCGCCTTCGCGAGCGCCGGAGGCACCCTGATCTCGGCGAAGAACTGCTTCGGGTACAAGTAGTCCTCGCCGGACTCGTCGACCACGCGAACCATTCCCTCTTGTTCTGCGTCACGGTCTGCCACGGAGACATAGATCTTGCGAACTTCGAGCGAGGCCGGATAGCCCTCGTTGGAGACGCAGACCACGTGTCGGATCCGGGCCGCCAGCGTCCTCCTGCTACGGGATGAGGCGCTTGATCTTGAGCTCCTTGCGACCGATGCCGTGCGCTTCGTACCAGTGGAGTTCTGCCGTGAGGATCGTGCCATCGCCAACCCTGATCCTAGCGATCCCCTTGCGTTTGCGCCACCTCCCGCGGCCGTAGACCCTGCGAAGCCTCGGAAGCTCGCGGATTTCGCGGCCGACCGCAATGGTCTCCTGCTCGAGGATGGCGCCGACGACCTCGAAGTCCACGCCTGCTGACGGTACGTCGATCTCGTCGTGTCTGCCAGACGCGAACGCCTCCACATTGTCCCCGAAGGGCGCAGCCTCCGCGGCGTCGCCCAATCTCGCCGCTCGCGTCAGGGCCGGCACCGGGACCAACGCGGGCCACCTCGGAAGTCGCCACCGCCCGTCCACCTAGCTTGACCAGCCACCCGACAGCCCCGCTCTCCGTCCACACGCCGTCCTCGCCGCTCCGGACGCCATGCGGCCGCTCCCACGGCCCCGCCGCCGCGGCCGGTGGCCCCCTTGACCGCGATCCCAACCCTCCGGGCCACGTTCCACCCCCTCCGGGCCACGTTCCACCCCCTCCGGGCCACGTTCCACCCCCTCCGGCACGTCCTCAGCACAGCCCGGCCGAGCCGCCAAGCCTCCGGCGCGCCCCGCTGACGAACCGGGACTCGCCGCTGCCCGTCCGGGTCCCCCCGCAACCCGTCCATCTGCGGCGCCCGCTATCCGTCGCGCCCCGTCGAATTCGTACCCCCCGCCTCACTTCGCAAGCAACCGACGTTCGGCGCTGCCCGACAGAGCGGATGAAACAACAAGCCGGCTCACCGAGCCAGAAAGCAAAGACACAATGTCCACCAAATCCTATCAACAGCAGCAAATCGAAGCTGCCCCCGAGCGCGCCCTGTTGTTCCTGCGCGCCGTCGCCACCAATCAACGGATCCGCTACGCCATGGCCAGCGTCGGCTACACCGACGCCGAGCAAGCCGAAGGTTGGCAGCTGTTGCTCGCCGCTTCCGGCTATGCCGCGCCCAAACCCAGCCACGACGCCGACGCGGCCGCTCGCCAGGCGATCATCGAGCTCGATGACTGGGATGAGGCCGGCTACCGCCGCATCCACGCAGCTCTCGAGCGCCTTCACCCCGAGCAGGACACGATCGTCTTCGCGGGGCTCGAGGCCAACCGGGGGCCCTCGGCCGTGCTCGGCGTGGCCATACTGCTCGACCGACTCGACCAGCTCGAGGCGGGATCCGCGGAGGATCGCGCGGCCATCGCCACCCTGCAGAAGCGAGGCATCACTCCGAGCGTCCGCCAGCACCTGCGTGGCCTGCTCTCGCTCGCCCAAACGGCCAAGCCGGCCGAAACCCCGGTGGTCGAAAGCGTGCCGTCCAATCAGCAAGCCCTCGAGGCGCTGTACGCTTGGCACCGCGACTGGTCGGAAACGGCCCGCGCCATCATCCGCCGCCGCGACCACTTGATCCTCATGGGGCTCGCCAAGCGCCGCACCAGGAAGACCGACGATGCAGCCAGCGAAGAGCCGTCTTCGTCGCCCGTTGTCGCTGCGCCCGTTGTCACGCCCGAGGTCGGCGCGACCGCCGCCTCCCCTGCCCCAACGACGACGCCGTGAACGAAAGAGAGTGACGCGATCATGCACGAGCCTCGCGTCGCGATGAGCCCGGTACCGTGTGACAGGACGCTCGCCGACACCCCGGCGCGCGTCCTGGTCTTGCTCAGCGCCATTGCGACGCGAGCTCCCATTCGCGATCTCATGAGCCAGGGCGGCTTCAGCGCCGAAGACCACGCCGAAGGCTGGACGCTCTTGACGCGAGCGTGCGAATACCGCGCCACGGCCGCCCCCGCGAGCGAACACTTCCGGGCCCGAAGCGCGATGGCGGAGGTGCACGGCTGGGTGACGACGCACTTCGCGCGCTTTCGGGCTGCGCTCGAAAGGCTGCATCCGGAAGCGGTCGCGCTGTTCCCCATTACGGACACGCGCTACGCGGGGGACGCCTTGCTCGCGTTGGCGCACGTCATCGAGCGGCTTCGAGGCAACGGCGACGAGCACGACCGGGCGCTCAGGGCCACGCTCGCGCGGCGGGGGCTCGACGGGAATGAGATCGAGCGGCTGGGGCGGCTCGTCAGGGACGCGCAGAGCGTGGGCGACGCCGTGGACAAGGAAATGGAAGTCGAGGCGCGCACCGCGGAGCTGGTGGCGCTGTATCGGTGGTATCGAGATTGGGCCGAAACGGCCAAGCGGCTCGTGGCGCGCAGGGACTATCGGGCGGCGCTGGGGCTCGCGGGAGCGCGTGGGAAGGCGGAGTAGGCGCAGGAAGCTCCCGCAGCGGAGGCAGCATGGCCACGGTTCGGGTTGGCGATTTCGAGTGGGACGCGGACAAATCCGTGCGGAACGTCAAGAAGCACGGTGTCGGCTTCGTCGAAGCCATGCAGTGCTTTCTGGACCCGCATGGCGTCGACCTTGCGGATGCCCGCTGCCCCGACCGACTGGTGCTCATCGGGGCCTCGCAGACGCCACGCCTCCTCTATGTCGTCTATGCGGAGCGTTCCGACGGCGCTATACTCCGAATCATCAGCGCCCGGCGGGCAACACGTCATGAAAAGAAGATCTACTCGCAGTACCCGTGAGCCCTCTCGCTCTTCCTTGCGCGAAATGCCGGAGGCCAATCTCGCGACGGCGCGTGTCCTAGGTCGGGGCCGCCACGTGGCACGAGCACGCCGCTCCTTCGAGACACTCGTCGTCGACAAGAAGGTGCTCAAGGCGCTCGGCGGACAGGAAGCCGTGATCGGCATTCTGGAGGCGCTCGCCAAATCCGTCACGGCCGCCCGGAGGCGGCGCGCCGCGTAGAAAGCTCGGCCGACGCCACGCAAGAGCTCCCCTCGGCCGTTCAGTGCGATAGTGGCGGCGACTGGTACTGCGCGTGAGTCCGGTGCTGCGCCCCGGGAAGACCTGCAGGCATGTCGCCGCCGCCCGGGGAACACCGGCTGGCGCCGAGCCCCCGATCGCCTATGATCGACCCTCCTTGCGGGTGTTCGCGTGGCGGACCACGGGCATGGCGGTGGACAGATGGTGCAGAGCAGCTGGGAGGATCTTGCACGGCTCAGAGCGAGGCGGAGGGATCGACGTTCTTCGGTTGCGCTGGTCGTCGCCACATTGGGCGGCGCTGCTCTGCCGGCGGTGGCGCACGCGTATTGCCGAGCCACGACCTGCGACTTCCCGGAAACCGAGGACGAGCCCGAGTGCAAGCGAGACCCCTCTGGCTGCTCCATCGGCGGGATCCCGCTGAGCTGGCCGCGCCGCTGCGTTGCCTTCTCGGTCGAAGCCGAGGGCTCGCCACTGCGCGAGATCGGCTACGATGACGCAGCCGAGACCATCGGCAGCGCGATGTCCAAGTGGCTCGAGGTCGACTGCGGGTCCGGCCAGCCCAACATCGAGATCTTTGCGTACGCACCCTACGAATGCCCCGCGATCGGCTACAGCCTGACCGGGCCCAATTCTAATGCCTGGGTGTTTCTCGACGGCGATTGGCCACAGGACGAGTTTCACACGCCGTGGACGCTCGCCCTGACCTGGGTCACCGCCGACGTCAAGACGGGCCAGATCTACGATGCAGACGTCGAGATCAACAGCCAGAAGCTCGGCTCGACTGGGAAGAACAGCCCGCTCCTGTCCGCGGTGGCGCTTCACGAGGCCGGGCATTTCTTCGGCCTGGCGGACCTGTACGCTTCAGCGGATCACTCCGCCGTGATGTACGGTCACTACCAACCGAGCCTACAACTCGCCCAGGGGCCGAGCGAGGACGACATTGCAGGGATCTGTGCGATCTACCCGCCATCGGAGTCCGACACCGGGGTCTGCGATCCAACACCCCGGCGCGGATTCAGCGCGGCGTGCCCCGCCGAGCGCGCGTCGGCCGGATGCGAGTACAGGGGGCAGCCCGTCTCGCGCTCGGCCGGCCTTCCCGCGCTGCTGCTGTTCCTGTTCGGTTTCGGCTCGCGCTGCAGACGTGGCGAGCTCCGCTGAAGTCGTTCTGTCTCAGCGAGCAGCTCGGTTGTCCCTCACCTCACGCCGCACCCCCTGCGAGCAAACGCTCGGTCGTGCCACAACAGCATGCTGAGCGTGCCGATTTCCCTGAGCCACGGCTGGTTGTGCGGCCCCGGCAAGACCTCGAGCGTGTTCTCGAGGCCGCGCGCCAAGAGCTCCGCGGAAAGGCGCTCGTTCGGCTTGCGGTAGGGGTCCCCCGTCGAAGTACCGAGTCGAATCGCGGTCGCAATGGGCTCACGACGCTGGAGCACCTTCGCCACCCGCTCGGCGTACTTCGGCGCCGTCGACGCGCCGATCGCTCCTTGCACCGCGCCCAGAGCCCCGAACAGGTGCGGCTTCCTCAAGAACACCTCGAGACTGAGGTAGCCGCCGAGCGAGCAGCCGTCGATGGCCGTGCACTTCCGGTCCGAGCTCACCGGAGCCCGAGCGCGGACCGCCGGCAGGAGCCGCGTCTCGAGCCACTCGGCATAGCGATCGACGGCCTGCTGGCGCGATGGCATCCTGTAGACGTTCGGCGTGAACGGACAGAGCAGCGCCATCCCGGAGAAGGGCTGCTTGTGCAGCGCCTGGTTCAAGGATCGCACATGCTCGTCGGACAGGTAGTTGCGGTGCTCGAGCGTGCGCGAGACCGGAGCATGAACGAGCCGGTCGTAGCAGCTCGCCAGGCCATAGCGGTCCACCCACGCTCGAATGCCGAGCTGCTCGTTGCCCGTTTCCCCGAGCCCGTGCAGCAGCACCAGGAGCGGCAACTGGGCATCCGCGGGACGCTTGCGCGGCAGTAGCAGCAGTGCCCGGTGCGCCAGACGGCGGTCGCCCTCCACGGTGAGCTCCCGCTCTTCCAGCACAGTGCGCTCGGGGACGGTGGCTCGCACGGTGCGCGGCCCGAACCCCCCGGCGCCCGCCAGAACAAGCGCTCGAATGAAGGTCCGTCGATCCAAGCCCGCAACGTAGCAGACAAAGGACGAGCGCACCAACACCGTGTCGTCCGCCAGTCTCGTGCGACAGCGGTCGGAGCTGGCTCGGCAGTGGAACAACCGGCGCGTGCTTGGGAATTGCCCACGCTGCGCGCTGGGTGCACCATGTCGCCCGTGGTCACCGACGAAGAGCTCATGCTGGCGTATCGTGCCGGTGACCGGGAAGCCTTTCGAGAGCTCTTTCGCAGATACGCGCCGCGGCTCGAGCCCATGTTCCGCAAACGCGTGAGCGATCCGGAGCTGGCACGGGATCTGTTGCAGCAGACGTTCTTACAGCTCCACCGCGCACGCAACGACTACCGGGAGGGCGCGCAGCTCCGTCCGTGGTTGTTTGCGATCGCCCTGAACCTGGCACGCGCTGGCGCCGCTGGTGTTCGAAACGGTCACCTCGAAGGTCGAGCCAGAGGTGTGCGCGATGGTCACGGACAGGAGCTCACCGAGCTTGTCCTGGGCGAGGTCGTTGGTGCTGTCGTCGTACAGGCGCACGCTGTCGTTCGGATCCGGCGGTCCGACATTCGAACCCGACTGACGCGGACCCTGGTTGGGGCCCACGCCGATGACCTCGTTCGCCTCGGTTCCCGCATCCCAGCTGGTCAGTGAGCGTCGCAGATCCGCGGCCACGTCCTCGGGATCGCGGGGATCACCCGCCACGTCGAGGAGCGCGTTCATCGTGCCCGCGGCGCCGGCCATCTCGCCGCCCTTCGTGCTTTCGTCATCCATGCAACCGACAGCGTTCAGAGACGCCCAGGTCGCAGCTACCAGGGACCATTTTCGCATTTTCATGAGGTGACCCTCCTTGTCTTGGCGCGACCGATCCGCACAGTGTGCCCGGCGTCGGCCGCGCGGGGCTTTGTGCGGGGGCATGCGGCGCGTACGCGATCCGTTACGCGGGACGGACGGAGGAGTGGAACGCGCCGGTCAGTCGATTTCCTGTGGGTCGGGTGGAACCGAAAGCTCGGTGCGTGTTCCTGCTCTCGCCCGTCCGGGGCTTGCGGCCGCGTCGGCCCGTACTACGCACTTCCCGGTTGGTGTTACGCTCGACAGAGTCAGCGTCCATTCGCAGTCGACTTGGTAGCCTGTCGCTACAGCGGGCCACGTACCAACGAGCTATCCGTTCGCCGGCTAGGACCGGGAACGATTGCCACAGACCTCGGCGGATTGGTGCCCGTCGCACCAGCTGAGTTCTGCAACGAACCACGGAGTCGGGACACAGTGTCCACCGCGCTTGCTGAGCGGATGCGTCCGTCCCAAGCAGTCGACCAGGCTCGTTCGGACGACCAGAGCCGAACGAAGCTTCCACAGGAGTGAGGGCAGTGACCAACAAGACCAGATCCAGTGCCAAGAGAGACAGCAGGCTCGGGCGCGAGCGGCTGAAGCAAGAGATCGCCGTGCTGAAAGCCATCGGCGCCACACCGGAACGACTACTCGCCGCGCGTTCGGAGCGCACGGTCCGTCAGCGTGTCGGACCCAACCACGCTGCGACACCCGTCGCGACCGTCTCCGACCTCAGCGCCGTGCGGGCACTCGCGAGGCAGACTCGCGGAGCAATGCAGCCGCATCTCGACACCGCGCGGCGGACCCTGCTCACTCAGGTGAAGCAGCCAGCGCCCCGTTCGTCGACCCAACAGATCACCGAGTCGGTCGAGCTGCTGCAGGCACTGCGATGTTTCGATCCTGCGGGACAGCAGCTGGAGGAAGCCGCCGAAAGTCTCGCCCAGTGGGTCCACGGCGACACGCCACGGCACGACACGGCGGGCGGCACGCAACGGCGCGACGGTTGATCGGAGGGCACATGACGGTCATCACGACCCTATTCGAGCATCAGGGATTTGGTGGCGCCGCCAACACGTTTTCCGCGGGACGCGGCACCCGCTACCGCGGCGTGCGTCTGGGTGGCCTCGCCAATGAAGTCACCTCCTTTCGCGCGTCGGCAACGGAAGGAAGCGACGGCAACGTCTATGGCTTCACCCACCGTGATTTCGACGGCCGTTTCGCGTGCCTGAACGTACCGGAAGGCTGGACCAGCTGGTATTCGGACGTCGGTCCGCTCAACGACGACATAGAATCTGCGTTGCTGGTCAATAGAGACAAGGAGGAGACGAGCCTCGATCCGGTCTTTTGGCTGGCCGACGCGTTTGCCACACAGCTCGATGCCATGCTCGCCGGACAACCCGTGCGACGCGATGGCGATCCGGTCATTTCCGGGGTGTTCTTTCCGGCATACGATCCCGAACGCGTCTTCCTGCGCATCCAGCAGAACCTGGTTGTCGAAGTCGACGTGGGAAGTCAAGCCGAGGTCTTGGGCGTGCAGGTGCTGCCAAGCGACCTCATCATAGACGACTATCACTCGAGCATCGCCTACGATATCTTCCTGGACCTCGCGAGCCTCAGGCGCCTACGCGCCGAGGTGCATTGGGTCACGACGTGGGTGGAAGGAGGGATGTTCACCGATCAGGTCTTCGAGCAGTTGCACGCCCAGGCCACGGGCGCCGTCGGAACGCTCAACCAGGCACTCGCCGCGCTGGGAGACCTCTCGGAAGCGATCGCGATCATTCGCCGGCGGTTCTTCGGCCAGCCCTATGTGCTACCCGGTTCACTGCCGAACATGCCGCCGCCGAGTTCCAACTTCGGCGTCATCGGAGATTCCAACGAAGGGGCCACGATCGTGCTGCCGCTGAGATCATTTCTCTCCGACGTGGCGGATCTGGCGGCGGTGCCCGCAGCGCTGGGACGCGGACCCTGACCACGCGATTGCTCGCTCGACCGAGGTCACGGCACGGGGCGACACCGTGTCGCACGCCTGACGTCGCGTGCCCGGCGCATCATCGAAAGGTACCTGCTGCGGCTTCGGGTGTCGCACACCCCTTGGGTCTGCTCTACGACAGGACGGAACACGACTCGAAGGAAGCAAGGGGCTTGCGGTTGCTCCGGCGCCGACCATATCCAGCGTACACGGGTCAAGGAGGAGCTGACATGAGGCTATCGGCCAAAGGACGGTGGTTGCGCGACGTCTGGGTGTTCCTCGGCCTGCTCGCCGTGGCAGCGGCGACGATGGCGCCAAGCTGCGGCTCGACCACACTCGAGTGCAAGTGCCCGGGCAGTCAGGTGACGTGTGACATCGGCCAGAACTGCGTCTGCGACGCCACCGGCGCCCACTGCAAGCAGTAGCATCGCGCGGGCCGCGCACGTGTCCGGGAATGACCGCGCCACCGCTGTAGAACGTCCGTGGCCCGCACTTGACGTAGCGCCCGGCGGCCGAAGATCCCCTCCGTGGCGCAACGCAAGCGTTACGTATTTGTCTGCATCAACCGGCGGTCCGAGATGTCCCCGAAGGGATCGTGCGCCGCGCGCGGATCGGAGGCCATCCACGCGCGCTTGAAGCAGCTGTTGAAACAGCGCGGTCTCGCGGAAACGGAGGTCCGGGCCTGCTCCTCGGGATGCCTGGACACATGTTGGGCCGGACCCTCGGTCTGCGTGGAGCCCGACCACGTCTTCTACGGTCGAGTCACCCTGGAAGATCTCGATGAAATCGTGGATGCGCTGCAACAGGGCGCCCGGGTCGAGCGGTTGCTTCTGTCAGCCGATGACTTCGAGACGCCAGAGCCGCTGCGCAAGCTCGGCCGCAAGGGAGATCAGACAGCCAGCTGAATCGGTCCTGGCGACCTGTCGCTCGCACGGGGCCCCCGCGGGCCGCGGGACTTGTGGCGCGTCGCGCCGGCCCAACCTTTGTGGCGAACGGCAGCAGCCGAATTGACGTGACCATGACCACCCTTGTCGATGAGCACTACGTCGCACCACGCCGCGCCCCAGTGCGTACCGTCACGCAACCCCAGCTGCGATTCATTGTCCCCGTCGGGAGAGTCCTCTTGGCGACGATCTTCGTGTTGGCGTCATTCGGGCACTTCTCGGCGCGGACCGTCGCCTGCGCCGCCTCCCAGGGCGTGCTGCTGGCCGGCGTCGCCGTGCCGCTGTCCGGTGTCCTGGCCCTGCTGGGAGGCGTGAGCATCGCGGTCGGGTACCGAACTCCCGCGCACGCCACGGGGGAACCTGTCATCGACGCTGATCGGCTTCTCGGAGCCGAGAACATTCGACGTGCTTCGGCGCCCTCGGGGCGGAGGTTCGTACGGGGGCCTTCTCGGGGAGCCACCGGTCGCGCATCAGATGCAGCAGGGCCAACACCGGGTGGCGCCAGGTCATGCGCGGACCGGCCCAGCGCATGATCTCGCGGATCCGCTCGCGCTCGGCGGCGCGGTAGCAGTGGATCGGACACTTCACGCACGTCGGCTTGTCGATGCCGAAAGGGCACTTGTCGAGCCGGCGACGCACATACGCGAGCAGCTCCTGGCACTCCGGGCACACCGAGCCGCCACCGTGATGATGCTGGCAGTACATCTCGACCATGGCCCGGACCGTCTTCCACTCGCGGCGAACTCCACGTGCGCTGCGTTGGTCGATTCTCACGGATCGACTCCGAGCTTCTCCCAGACGGACTCACCGTCAGCGATCCCCTTTGCCTTCAGGTGTGGAAACGTGCGGAACAGGAAGTAGACGAGCGGCACCACACCGAACACGATGATCACGGTGTCCGGGATCATCCGAAGCTGCCCCAGCACGGACACGAAGGGGCTCTCGAAGAACGCCGCATCGCGCGCCGCCCACAATCCCTTCGAGAAGCTCGTCCAGGCTTGCGCGATACCGACCGGGAAGAGCGTGAGGAACGTCAAGCCCAGCAGACCTCCATTGAGGCCCCAGAAAGACAGGGCGAGCGGTCTGTCCCTCCACTTCTCCCTCTTGACCAGGCCCCGCCACGAGAACAGCACCAGCGCAATCGACAGCATGCCGTAGGTTCCGAACATCGCCGCGTGCCCGTGGTTGACCGTGAGATAGGTGCCGTGCTCGAAGTAGTTGACCAGCGGCAGGTTGATGAGAAACCCGAAGACGCCGGCACCCAGGAAGTTCCAGAAAGAGCTGGCGACCAGGAAGTACATGGGCCAGCGATACTCGAACTGCTCGCCCTTCTCGCGCAGCGATTTGTACTCGAGCAGCCCGCGGACCACGAGACCGAACAGGGGCACGGGCTCGATGGAGGAGAACACCGAGCCGACTGCGAGCCAAAGCGAAGGTCCGCCATACCAGAAGTAGTGGTGCGCGGTGCCGAGAATGCCGCTGAGGAACACGAGAGTGGCCGTGAACAACGCGACGCGCAAGGCCGCCTTCGCGGACACCAAGCCCATCGCAACCAGGAGCACGGCGATCACCCCGGCGCCGAAGAACTCGAAGATACTCTCGACCCAGATGTGAACGACGAACCAACGCCAATAGTCAGCAACGGTCAGATGCGACCCGCGACCAAAGACCAGTCCGAAGGCAAAGAACACCACCACGAGGATCGCCGACAAGGTGTAGAACTTGATCAGGCCACGAAAATGCGGATCCCTGGCCTTCGCCGCGCTGGGGCCGACGGAGCGATACACGATGACGAGCCAGAACACGAGGCCCACGAACAACAGGATCTGCCAGAACCGGCCGAGCTCAAGGTATTCCCAACCTTGGTGGCCAAACCAGAACCAGAGATCACCGAACGCTCCGTAGATGCCGGCCACCTCTCCGCCGAGGCTTCCGACCGCCACCAGGACGACGGCGACGAAGAGCAGCTGAACCAGGAGCCCCTGGTGTTTGGGCTCCCTACCGCCCGCGATGGGGGCGAGATAGATGGCAGAAGCCACCCAAGTCGTCGCGATCCAGAAGATGGCGAGCTGCAGATGCCAGGACTTTGCCCAGCTGTATGGGATGCTCTCGCCCACGATCGAGAGGTAGAAAGTGCCGGGATGGACCGTGTAGTGCGCGAGCAAGCCTCCGAAGGTGGTCTGGATCAGGAACAGGAGCAGCACCACCAGAAAGAACTTCGCTGCCTTGAGCTGGCTCGAGGTGAGGGGAGCATCGACGAGCTTGTCGGCGAGCGAAGCGCCCTTGGCCTCTCCATACCACAGCTGGTGGCGGTGGACCCAGTAGATGAACAGGCCGAGCGCGACGAACAAGGATAGGATCCCGCCGATCGTCCAACCGTAGGTAGCAGTCGTGGCCACGTTGCCAATAGCGCGATCAGGCGGCCAGTTGTTGGTGTACGTGTACGGCTTGCCGGGCCGTGCGGTTCCCGCCACCCAGGCAGTCCAGAAGAAAAAGCGGCCAATCTGTAGGCGCTCCTCCCTGGATGGTACGGTGTTGGGCAGGAAGCCGTAGCGGCGGTCGCCCTCTGCAAAGGTCTTTTGCCAGAACGTGACCGACTCCTCTAGCGCCGCGACCTGCGCGGCCGAAAGCCGCAAGGTGTCATCCCGTGGACAATAGCGGTTCGTCTTGATGTCCCTCCGGGTACGCAGCTCGATGAGCTCGGCGCTCTCCCCGTCGAGCGCATCGAGAGGCTTTCCGAACTCGGCCTGCGCCAAGTGCCTGGCGACGATGTCACCCATCAGGTGCAGGGTCACCGCAGAGAACTCCATGCCGCGTTGCGAGCCGTGCCCCCAGACACTGCCGTGGTCCATCAAGCCGTATCTCTGGTAGACGTCTTGCCCGGAGAGGATATCGTTCTTGGTGAACAGAACGCGCCCGTCGGGGGCGGTGACCCGGCCGGGGTAGGGCGGCGCTTGCCGGTTGGCGAAGATGCCGCCGATGAGCAGTCCTGCCAGCGCAACGACGAAGCTGATGATCGCAGCCCATTTCAGTTTCTCGATCGACATCGCTCACCTGTCCCTTGGTCCATGTTGTCTCATCGTGGGCTCGCCCAATCCAACAGCCTCCGCTCGCCTTCGAGGCTGCGAATGCCCGTCACGTCCTGGCTCACCTCGAGGCACCCGCGGTACGTCCGCGCCGAGTCACGGAGGGCCAGGTAGCGAATATGGATGAGCTTTTCTTGCATCTGGATCCAGAACTCGGCAACGTCCTGTTTGCCCGACTTGAACGCGTCCAGGATCTCCTGGACCACGTGCACGCTCTTGGGCGGGTGGCAGTTCTGCACCTTGCGGCCGATGGCCGCGGGGCTGCGCGGGAAGATCCTTTGTGGTCCTTCGGAGTAGAAGCGCACCTCGTCGTTCTCATCGACGAACGACAGGTCCACGGGCAGATGCGTGAAGACAAGGTTCACCTGGTCCAGTGTGAGCTCGCCGGTCATCAGGCCCAGCAGTCCCGCTGCCGGAGCAACGGCCTGCGCGGGTGCATCCTCGCGAGCGGGCCACGGTGCGGCGGGCTTGGCCAGCACGTAGCCGAGCTCGTCCTCGCCGCGTCGCGCCTCGGTCCACTCCGGGTCCGAGAGCGTCTGCAGGGACAAAGGGAAGAGGATCTTCTCTTCCTTGTAGATCATCTCGACGAGGTCCCGGGCGAGCGCCGGCGCGACGGTCGACAAACCCGCGGCGTCACGTTGCTCGACGGCGTTGCGAGCCGATCGCAGCTCGGCCCGTATCTGATCGTGCACGCCCCACATCACCTGCGAGGGGCCAGTGACGCCGTGCCGCTCGAGCAGCGGGAAGAGCTGATTCTCCTTGCGTTGATAGTGGTTCTCGATGCCCGCGAGCGCTGTGAGGACGCGGAGCGCGCCGTCGAGAACCTCATCCACGTTGTCGCTGGCTCCGACAGCGCGACCGAGGCCCCCGAGCTGATTCGCGAGCCGCGCAATGACCTGATTCGCGGCCATGTAGGTATGCACCGGGTGCCCCGGGGGCGCCTCGACCTGGGCGTGCTCGTCGAGGGCCTGGCGGAAAGCGCCGACGTGGACGTCGCACAGCCGCTGGACCTCGGATACGGGCAAGCCGCCGCGGATGAGGTCCTCCTCCATGGCGGCGATCTCGGTCGCCTCGACGTCCTTCACCGTCCGCGCGAAGCGGGCTCTGGCCGCGTGGATGTCGCCGCCGTCGTGCAGGTCCGTGATGATCTCCTTGAGCTCGTCGATGCGCTCTGCCCGGCTCTGACGCTGCTCGCTGGAGACCTCGACGCGCGGCCGCGCGCCGGTACGACGTTCGATCTCGTCGGCGATCGCGTCCATGAATGAGACCAGATCCAGACCGGCGATGCCAGCCGCGGTGCGCAGGGTGGCGACCCGGCCCAAAGTCGCCCGCGCCATGCGGTTCTTCAGCATTTCGAACTTCTTGTCGTACGAGGGCAAGAAGTCCTCGAGAAAGGGGTGCTCCTCGAGTAGGCTGTGGATTTTCGTGCTCGCTTGCAGCTCCACGGCGACACCTCCCTTCACGCTCCGCCGGCCAGGGCCCGAGGGAAGAGTATGTTGTTCTCGAGGTGGATGTGGTCCATCAGATCGACCTCGAGCTCCGCGAGCGAGCGGTACAGTTCCTGCCAGCTCGCGCACGCGTGCCCGGGGAGATCGAAGTCCCGGGTGAGCTCGCGGATACGACGCAGGTTCTGGCCGTGGTCCTCGTGCTCCTGGGTCAAGACCTGCACCGGCATGTAGGCGTTCTGCGCTCGGCCCGCGAGGACGAGCGGGAAGAGGATCTGCTCTTCCTTGGCCAGGTGGCTCTCGACGGCCGATTGGACATCCACCAATAGGTCCGCGAGACCCTCGGGGCGATCTGGGTTGTCCGCGTGCACCTGCTCCACTTTGCGAGCAAGTTCCACGAGTCGTGGGAGCTCCACGCGCAGCGGAGCGTGGTAGCGGTCGATGATGTGCGCGATGAGCTCGTCGAGCGGGCGCTCTGCCCATCGCGCCTCGTCCTTCGCGACTGCGCCAGCGCCCGCGATCTCGCGCAGCACCACCTCGGCGTCCACGTTCTGGGCGGCGCACGCCTGACGCAGGGACTGCTTCCCGCCGCAGCAGTAGTCCAGCCTGTACCGCTGAAAGACCCTGGCCACGGCGGGATCCGCGGCGACCATCTCCCCGAGGGTTTGATCTGTGCTCATGGCGTTGCCTCCGGGTCGCCTCCTGGCGACGCATCTTGAGAGCCGTGGAGCAACAGGCGCGCCATCCGATAGTCCCAAAGAATACAGCTAGTTGACAGATTCGTTGTCGATTGCGCAACGGAGCGTGTGTTGAGTTTTTGGTAACAGTGTTGTATATTTCACAACCATGGAGCAGCTGGATGCCATCGTGGCGATCGCCTTGGACCTCACTGCCGCGCTCTCGTCCGAGGAGCGCTACCGCCGGCTGCTCGTCGCGCTCAAGCGGGTCATCCCCTACGACGCGGCCGCCCTCCTGAGGTTGGACGGCGAAGACCTCGTGCCGATCGTCAGCGAGGGGCTGTCCGAGGATGCCATGGGCCGGCGCTTCCCACTCAGGGAACACCCGCGGCTTGAAATCATCTGCCGTTCGTCGGCCCCGGTCGCGTTTCCGAGCGACAGCGAGCTGCCAGATCCCTATGACGGCCTGCTCGCCGATGACCGGGGGGACTTCAAGCGCATTCATGCCTGCCTCGGCTGCCCCCTGCGCGTCGGCGACGCTCTCATCGGCGCCCTGACAGCGGACGCAGCGCGACCGCACAGCTTCGCGGGCATTGACGCGAGCTTCTTGTCGGCAGTGGCTGCGCTCGCGGCTGCCGAGATGCGAACGACTCACCTCATCGAGGCCCTCGAGCAGAGTGCCAAACGGCAGGGCCTGATAGCCCGCGATCTCATGCGGGACGTACAGTTGCGTCAGGGCACGGACATCATCGGTACGACGCGCGCCATGCAGCGCTTGCGCCAGGACATCGAGCTCGTCGCGCGCTCGGATCTCACGGTCCTCGTCACGGGTGAAACCGGCGTCGGCAAGGAGCTCGTCGCCCGTGCAGTCCACGCGGCGTCCGAGCGTCGCAGCGAGCCCATGCTCTACGTCAACTGCGCAGCCCTGCCCGAGACGCTCGCCGATAGCGAGCTGTTCGGCCACGTGCGAGGCGCCTTCACCGGCGCCTCGGCAGACAGAGCCGGCAAGTTCGAGGTGGCTCATCACGGCACCCTCTTCCTCGACGAGATCGGCGAGCTACCGCTGTCGGTACAGCCAAAGCTTCTGCGCGCGATCCAGCACGGGGACATCCAGCGAGTCGGCTCGGACAAGGTCGTCAAGGCAGACGTCCGCCTCGTCGCTGCCACCAATCGCGACCTCGAGCGCGAGGTCAAGGCCAACAGGTTCCGCGCCGATCTATTCCACCGGCTCTACGTCTACCCCCTGAACGTGCCCGCGCTGCGCGACCGCGCCGATGACATCCCGCTGCTTGCCGGCTACTTCTGTGATGTGGCGCGCCGCCGGCTCGGCCTCGGGCCCGTCCGTCTCGATCCGGAGGCGATTTCGGCGCTGAAGAGCTATCCGTGGCCGGGCAACGTACGCGAGCTCGAGAACGTGCTGTCGCGAGTCACGCTCAAGGCGGCGGCGCGCGTGCCCCGAGGGGACCCTGTGGTCATCGCCCGGTCTCACCTGGGACCGGACTTCATCGCGTCGATGAGAGTGGCCGCTCCGCAGTCCGGTCAAGAGCGGCTGGTCGCGAGCATCGACAGAGTCGAGCTGAAGGAAGCGACGAAGCAGTTCCAGCGCTCGCTCATCGAACGGGCCCTGGCCGACCACGACGGCAACTGGTCCGCCGCCGCCCGATCTCTGGGTATGCACCGGAGCAACTTCCATCACCTGGCTGTGCGGTTGGGGCTGAAGTAGCGACACTCGGGCCTACTGCTTGAGCTCGACCGTGACCGACTGTCAGGGCTAGACCGTGGCCTCTCGCAGCGTGCTCTTCGCGTGCTCGGCGACACCCAAACCGAGTCGTGCGGCGCTGTCGAGGCAGCCGGGTCGGCGGCGTACCCGCGCCAGGCTCGGCAGACCGTGGGCTGCGCGCGCGTCGATGGGTGGGTTCGAGCGGTGAGAGCCCGCCGCCGTCGGGGACATCGGGCCACACCGGCCAAGGCTGCTCCGCACCCGGATGCCGGGCCCGGAGCACCAGCTGCGGCGGACAGCGCGGTCGCGGCACTGGCGCCATCGGTCTCACCGCCCTAAGTCCTTCGCATTGTCTTCACGCCACGAGTGCGAGGACCGCTTCCGCCATGGGCAAACCTCGAGGATTCCTGGAGATCGCGCGCGAGGAGAGCCGCAAGCGCCCGGTGGACGCGCGGCTTCGCGACTACCAGGAGTTCGAGCCGCGCGTTGCCGAATCTGAGCTCAGGCCTCAGGCTGCGCGCTGCATGGATTGCGGGGTACCGTACTGCCACTGGGCATGCCCCCTGCACAACCTGATCCCGGACTTCAACGACCACATCTACCGGGCATTCCCCGAGCTCGCACTCGCCTCGTTGCACTCGACGAACAACTTCCCCGAAATCACCGGAAGAGTCTGTCCCGCACCCTGCGAAGCTTCGTGCACTCTGGAGCTCGAGCACGCTCCGGTCACCATCAAGAACATCGAGCGAGCGATCGCCGACAACGGGTTCGACCACGGCTGGATCCGCCCGCAGATCCCGAGCCATCGCACGGGCAAGACCGTGGCCATCGTTGGCTCGGGCCCGGCTGGGCTCGCGTCCGCGCAGGAGCTTGCGCGCGCCGGACACACGGTGACGGTGTTCGAGCAGGACGACCGCATCGGGGGCCTTCTGCGCTACGGGATCCCGGATTTCAAGCTCGACAAGCACATCATCGATCGCCGCATCGATCAGATGCTCGCTGAAGGGGTAACGTTCCGCACGCGCACGCGCGTCGGCATGGACCTGGGCGCCGAAGAACTCAGGCGAGACTTCGACGCCATCGTGCTCGCCGGCGGGGCGCGGCAGCCGCGGGATCTCCCCATCGAAGGCAGGCGACTGCGTGGCATCCACTTCGCGATGGATTTCCTGACCCAGCAGAATCGGCGCGTAGCCGGAGAGCTCATCCCCGACCATCAGGCCATCCTGGCTACGGGCAAGAAGGTGGTGATCCTGGGCGGCGGTGACACGGGTTCGGATTGTCTCGGCACCAGCCTTCGACAGGGCGCGGCCAGCGTCGTTCAGGTGGAGCTCTTGCCCGAGCCGCCTCGAGTGCGTCTCTCCTCTAACCCCTGGCCGGGCTGGCCCAACATCCTCCGTACCTCCTCCTCACACCAGGAGGGGGGCACGCGCCTGTGGTCTGTGATGACCCGGGCGTTTCTCGGGGGCGACCGCGGACAGGTGCACGCCCTGCGCGCCCAGAAGGTGGAGATGGTCTCGGGCAAGCCCACTCCCATATCAGGGTCCGACTTCGAGCTGCCGTGCGACTTGGTGCTGCTCGCCCTGGGGTTCGTCGGCTCCAGGCGCCACGGCCTGCTGGAAGACCTCGGTATCGAGCTCGACGCGCGCAACAATGTCCGCGTCAGGGACTGGCACACGAACGTCCCTTGGGTGTTCTCGACCGGAGACCAAACACGCGGCCAGAGCCTCGTCGTCCATGCGATTGCGGACGGGCGCCAGTGCGCCCGGGCCGTGCACGCGGCTCTGACCGTCGCACCCGATCGATGCGGCCGCTGAGCTGCGGTCGGAGCCGCACCACAATCCGGTTCGACGCACTGACGACTGATGTCTTCATGTCGACCGCGAGTGGCGTCGGCAACATCGGGGTGCGCCGCCCGCGTCGCACTAGAGCCTGCACGGCGATGGACCGGCGCCGTCATCAATGCCAGCGCCTCCGCGTCTGGCGCTGGCACTTTCCACCGGGCCCCGGGCGTGCGGCGGGCTGAGATATCGGTACACCGGATAAAGGAGGGCGATGGACCACCCTGCTGCGGTGAAGAGCATCAGCACGAGCAAAATGCGCGCTCCTGACATCGAGTCTGCTCCTTCCAACGGACGGTTCGTCGATGGGGCCACACTCCTCGCGCCGCTCCGGCCCCGCAAACTGTCGCCGGGTCGCTGTGCGGGGACGCGGACCGGTGCGTCGAAGAGAACGCCCGTCGCTCATTTATGGTGCAGGATCTCGCGGAGCGAACTCCCCCGGCCACGATCGCCTCGCCGCGTGACCTGGCTCGGCGCACACGCGTGGCTGAAGAAAAATCCAACGGCATCTGATTGGTGTCACTGGCCCACCTGAAACGATGCGAGCCGCGTCCGGTAGCGTCGTCGACCCTCGCCCGCTGGCACCACGCCGAACGCCCGTGTCTGACCCGAGTAACGCTGACTGGCTGGTACTGCGAAACCGGGGGTTGCAGCCACTGACCACTGCGACTAGGTAAAAAAAGCCATCTCGCGGGCGAGCCAGAGCGGAGCAGGACTCGCCCGATCGTCCGGCCGCACAACGACCAAACGTGAGGGCACAGGCACGAGCGGGACGCACCAAGGTCGTGCCCGAGGCACAACGCTGGATCCTAGCATGCATCGATTCGACCGCTTCGCTCGGTTCGTCTTGCCGCCTGGCGCCGTTGGGGTGTTTGCAGCGATTCTCGGCGTCGGCTGGTTCACGCGGCCCGACCGCTACGTCCGGGGCTACGCGCCGGAGCAGCCGATCCCATTCTCTCATGCCCTGCACGCCGGCACGCTCAAGGTGCCCTGTGGCTACTGCCACTCAGGGGCAACGCGCTCGCGCGTTGCGGGCGTCCCCAGCGTGGAGACCTGCATGGGCTGCCATCGGGTCACCAAGACCGATAGCCCGGCGATCAAGACGCTCACCGCGCTCTACGGATCTGACAAGCCCCTGCAGTGGAAGCGCATCCACACCCTCCCCGACCACGTGTACTTCGATCACCGTCCGCATGTAGCCGCGGGCATCGCCTGCCAATCGTGTCACGGGGAAGTTCAGACCATGAAAGTCGTTTCGCGGCAGATGTCGATGCGCATGGGCAACTGCCTCGGCTGTCACCGCGATCCGCGGGAAGCGCTTCCCAAGGATTCAGCCATTCGACGCGGACCGGAGCACTGTGCAGCATGCCACCGCTAGAAGCCAGCGCCGCCAAGCGGCACAACCCCAGAAAGCCGCATCGACCGCGCACTCCAGTGCCGGGCAGCGACTGGCGCTGCGGAGTGCCTCCCGCGGCCCATCATCGAAGGAGCAGTGACGCGCCGTGACGAGACCCGACGGAGAAACAGCGTCCTTCGAGCCGCAGAGTGTCCGAACACGTTTCTGGCGTACGCTCGAGGAGCGCACGGAAACGCCTGGCGCACGAGCCGCTGCAGAAGACGAGTTCCTTCCGGAGACCGTCGGTGACAGCCTGGCTCCAACGATCCTCACGCGGCGGGGCTTCCTCGGGATGGTCGGTGCCGCGGCGGCCATCGCGGCGTGCACGCCACGCGAGCGCACGATCGTCCCCTATACCAAACGTCCGGAGGAGGTCATCCCCGGCGTCGCCAACTACTACGCAACGACGTTCCCCGAGGGGGAGCGCTCCTACTCCGTGCTGGTGAAGACCCGCGAAGGGCGTCCCCTTCACATCACGGGCAACGACGAGCACCCTCGCCTGCGGGGAAAAACGACGCTGCGCGCCATCGCCGACATCATGGGGCTCTACGACGATGGTCGCCTGCGACGCCCGTCCTACCGAGGCCGGCCGTCGACTTGGCCAGAGGCGGACAAGGCGCTCGCGGCGGCCGTGGCCGAAGCCTCCGACCAGTCAAAACCCCTGCTGCTGCTCACCGGTGCGAGCGGCAGCCCGACCCGAGCCGCGTTGCTCGCAGAGCTCGGCCGCCGGGTGCCTGCCTTGGAGCACCGCGTGTGGGAGCCCAGTCGCGGCGGCGGGATGCTCTCCGCCGCGCAGGCCGCCTTCGGTACCAACGTCTGCGTCCGCTTACGCCTCGAACGCACCAAAGTGGTCGTGAGTGTCGGGGCAGACTTCCTCGCCGGCGATGATCCCGAAGCCGCCGCCGCGTTCACCGCCCAACGCCGCCCACGCGAGCCCGTGTCCGACATGCCTCGGCTCTGGGCCTTCGAGGGGCCGCTCAGTGTGACGGGTTCCAACGCAGACCATCGTTTCCCGATCCGACCGTCGCAGGCCGCTAGCTTGGTGTTCGCCCTGGCAGCCGCGCTGCACGCAAGCTACGGGTTCGCGCTGCCGCCGGGCGTGGTCCTGGCTCCGCCCGAGAGCGACTGCGCCGCGCGCAGCGGGATCTCAGCGGACCTCTGGCAAGCTCTGCTGACCGATCTCTCCGATGCCAAGGAGAGCGCGGTGGTTCTCTGCGGCGACTCGATGCCTGAGCAGGCGCACGTAGCGGCGCACCTGCTCAACGCGATACTCCACTCCCGCGGCATCGAGCTAGCCCCAGCGCCACCGGTGTTAAGCGCGGTGGAGCTCGCCGGCGTGGTCGAGCAGATGGAGGAGGGGCGCTATCACGCCGTTGTCTTCTGGGGAACGAACCCGGCCTACGCGTTTCCGAACGCACAGCGCCTCAGGGCGGCCCTCTCCAGAGTGCCCCACCGATTCTGGATTGGACAGTGCATCGACGAGACCGCCGAGATCTGCAGCTGGAGGCTGCCGGAGAACCATTGGCTCGAGTCCTGGGGCGACCATGGGTCGCCGGAGCTTCTCACACTGCAGCAACCGGCGGTGGGATGCCTGTATGACACGCGCCAGGGTGAGGACATGCTCATTGCCCTGCTCAAGGGGTTGGGCACGACCGGGCTGACGAACTACCACGAGTACCTCTTGGATCGCTGGCGTCGCGAAGTCTACTCGGAGGGCATTCCGGTGCCTTTCGAGCGCTACATGCACGCGGCGTTGCACGACGGGGTCCTCGCCCGAGAGCTCGCTTCCGCCGCGGCTCTCGAGCTCCGGGCCGACGCTGTCAACCGGGCGTCCAGCACCGTGGCGGCGGCGCGCGCAGCGCCCGGATTCGAGCTCGTGCTCGCCCCGAGCACGCAGTTGCTCGACGGGCGCTACGCCAACAATCCCTGGCTTCAGGAGCTGCCGGATCCCATCACCAAGAACACCTGGGGCAACCCGCTGCTCGTCTCGGTCGCCGACGCGAACCACCTCGGCCTCGAGAATGGCGACCGCGTCCGGCTGACCGTCGCCGGACAAAGCGTCGAAACGCCGGTCATCGTCCAGCCGGGACAGGCGAGCGGAGTGCTCTCGTTGTCCCTGGGCTATGGTCGGAAGGTGGGGCTGCTGGGGCGCAAGGTGGGAAGCAACGCGTACCCGCTCCTCGGCGCAGACGCCTCCAGCCACAATCTGCGCACTGGCGCGAAGCTCGCGAAGCTCGGAACCCACGTACGCATGCCGCTCACGCAGCGCCACCATCGCATGCACGGTCGCGACCTGGTCCGTAGCCGCACTCTGGCGCAGTATGCCGAGGAGAGCGCTCAGCCTCCGAAGAAGGTGGCCCTGCCCACCCTCTATCCGGATCAGCGCTTCCCTGCTCACAAATGGGGCATGGTCGTCGACCTCGCCGCGTGCGTCGGGTGCTCCGCGTGTGTGCTCGCCTGCCAATCGGAGAACAACATCGCGACCGTCGGGCCGGAACAGGTCGAACGCGGGCGAGAGATGCACTGGATACGCATCGACACCTACTACGAGGGCTCCGCAGACAACCCGTGCGTGGTGCATCAGCCCATGATGTGCCAGCAGTGTGACAGCGCGCCCTGTGAGAACGTCTGCCCCGTCAACGCCACCAATCATAGCCCCGACGGCCTGAACCAAATGGCGTACAACCGTTGCGTGGGCACGCGCTACTGCGCCAACAACTGCCCCTACAAGGTCCGTCGCTTCAATTTCTTCAACTACACCGCAGAAAAGAAGGAACCCGAGAATCTCGTGTTCAATCCGGAGGTGACCGTTCGGCCCCGAGGGGTCATGGAGAAATGCACGTTCTGCGTGCAGCGCATCGCGGATGCTCGCATGCGCGCCAAAGTGGAGAAGCGCACCATGCGCGACGGCGACGTCGTGCCCGCTTGCGCTGCGGCTTGCCCGACGAGCGCCATTGTCTTCGGCGATCTGAACGACCCGAACAGCCGCGTCGCGCGAGCGTCTCGCAACCGGCGCGGCTACAAGGTCTTGGAAGAGCTCGGTATCCGGCCCGCCGTGACCTACCTGGCGGCGCTGCGCAACCCGTCCGAGCGCGGGGGTGCTCGTGGCTAACGCGCTCCTGCCGCCCGCCATCCCCGAGGCGCTCCTTCCCGCCGCGCTCACGGTGGGGGACGTCGATCCCGGAAAAATCGACGACCAGGTCCTGACCTTTCCCGCCAAGCGTCCGCCACGCGCCTGGTACGTCGGCCTCGCGATTGCGGTCAGCGTCTTTCTGCTGGGCGCGGTGATGATGCTCTACACCATCGTGACGGGCATCGGCGAATGGGGCAACACGAGCCCGGTGTTCTGGGCCTTCGACATCATCAACTTCGTCTTCTGGGTCGGGATCGGCCACGCTGGGACGCTCATCAGCGCTATCCTCTTCCTGTTCCGGATGCGCTGGCGCAACGCCATCGCACGCTTCGCGGAGGCCATGACGATCTTTGCGGTCATCTGTGCTGGCCTCTTCCCAGCCCTGCACACCGGCAGGCCCTGGCTCGACTTCTTCCTCTTCCCGTACCCTAACCAGCGGGCCATTTGGCCCAACTTCCGTTCGCCTCTGCTGTGGGACGTTTTCGCCATCGGCACCTACTTCAGCGTCTCGCTCATGTTCTGGTACCTAGGCCTGGTCCCGGACCTCGCGTCGCTGCGCGACCGTACGCGTCCCGGGCTGCGCAAGACCCTGTACACGATCGTCTCGCTGGGTTGGCGCGGTGCCGCGTCGCACTGGCGCCACTACGAGAAGGCATACTTGCTGCTCGCCGGACTGGCGACGGGTCTGGTGCTCAGCGTGCACAGCGTCGTGAGTTTCGACTTCGCGACCTCGGTGGTTCCTGGCTGGCACATGACCATCTTCCCGCCGTACTTCGTGGCCGGCGCGATCTTTGCGGGCTTCGCCATGGTGGTGCTCGTGCTCATCGTAGTGCGCGAAACCATGCAGCTGAAGAACCTGATCACGGACTATCACCTCGAGGTCATGAACAAGGTCATCCTCGCGATGAGCTGCATCATGGGCTACTCCTACGTCATGGAGGGAGCCACAGCCTGGTACAGCCAGAACGAGTACGTCACGCACACGTTCATGAACATCGTCTCGGGTACCTATGGTTGGGCGGGGCTCCTCACCATCGGCTGCAACATCGTCGTCCCGCAGCTCTTGTGGTTCAAGAAGTGCCGCACGAGCTACTTCTGGATGATCTTGGTATCCGTGGCGGTCACGATCGGTATGTGGTTCGAGCGCTTCGTCATCATCGTCATCAGCCTGCACGAGGACTACCTGCCCTCGTCGTGGCGCATCTACCGTCCCAGCCTGACCGACTTCGCCATCCTGGCCGGCTCCTTTGGGCTCTTCTTCACCCTGGTTCTGCTGTTCGCTCGGGTCCTCCCCGTGATCGCTACGACCGAGGTGAAGGCCATCCTGCCCGGTGCTCAACCTCAACACGGAGGGCACGCCCATGAGTAGCGTCGGCGAGGAACGGCTCGATGCGCCCCAAGGCGAGGTCGGACCAAGCGCCGGCGACACGGGCACGACCGAGGATACGGCCTCGGGGGCTCGGGGGTCCGCAGCCATGGTGCTGGGGCTTTTCGCGAGCGCCGACGCACTGATGGGAGCCATCGCCTCTGTTCGACCGCACAACCTCGGTCGTCTCGAGGCCTACACGCCCTACCCCGTCCACGGGATCGACGAAGCGCTCGGTCAGCGTCGGTCGCCGCTCGGCGGTATGGTGACGCTCATGGCGATCATCGGGGCACTGAGCGCGCTCGGAGCCCAGTACTGGATCAGCGCCATCGACTTCCCCATCGTCACCGGCGGCAAGGCGCCATGGTCTTGGGAAGCCTTCGTGCCCATCATGTTCGAGGTCACGGTTCTGTTCGCGACGTTCACCGCCGGGCTAGCAATGCTTCTTTTCCTGAACAAGCTGCCGTTCTTCGGCCACCCGGTGCTCGGCTCCAAGTCCATCGCCGCCATCACTCGGGACCGCTTCGGGCTCGCACTCGAAGCGGACGAGGGCGCTCTGGCGAAACTCGACATCGAAGCGGCGCGACGCGCACTCGAAAGCGCGGGCGCGGACGACGTGGAGGTCGTACCGGCGCCTGCCGCCGAGCCCATCTTCACCAGCAGCTTCATTCTGCGTTCGCTCCTCGCGATCACGATCGCCTGCGGCGTATCCGCGTTCGTCATGTATTGGACCATAAAGCTCTTTCCCGTGTCTCCGCCCATGTCGCAGATGCTCGATCAGGCGAGACTCGACCCGCAGCGCTCGAGCGGTTTCTTCAAGGATGGCCACGGCATGCAGCGGCCCGTGCCCGGCACCGTCGCCCGCGGCTACCTCGGGATCGGCACTATCTCCCAGGAAGAGGCGAAGGCGCTGGTCAATCCATTGCCTCGGGATCGGGAAACCCTGGAGCTCGGCAAGCAGAAGTTCTCCGAGCGCTGCGCCGTCTGTCACGGTCCGCTGGCGAACGGCAACGGCAGCCTCACGTCGGCCTACGGAGCCAAGCCGACGAATCTGCAGGCGGAGCAGTTCCGCAACTACGCCGACGGTCAGATCTTCTGGGTGATCACCCACGGGAAGAACGCCATGCCGAGCCACGCCGCCGACCTCAACCCGGACCAGCGCTGGGCCGTGGTCCACTACCTGCGTGCGCTTCAGCGCGCGCAAGACGCCCGAGATGAAGACCTGTTGCCATCGCGCGAGGCACCGTAGGATGACCGCCTCCACCGACCGCGGCCGCAAGGGCCTTCTGCTCGCCGCCACGATCCTCGGGGGCGTCGGCGTGGCCGTCGCCGCAGGCCGGCTCCCCGAAGAGCGGTTCTGGACGAACTGGGTCTACTGGTTCGTCGTCCTGTTCACCGTCGGGATCGGATCCCTCTTCGTCGTGGCGCTCCAGCACCTCGTTTCGGCACGGTGGAGCGTCCCCATCCGCCGCGTGCCGGAACGTCTGGCCACGCTGCTGCTGCCGGTAGTCCCGGTCGGCTTGACGGCGCTCCTCGCCGTGCGTGTCCTCTACCCTGGGGCCAAGCCCGAGGCGCTGCAGAACAAAGTGCTCGCCGGCAAGGCGCTCTGGCTGGGTCTGCCCTTCGTTTCCGTGAGAACCGCGCTCGTTCTCGCGCTCAGCGTCATCGCACTGCTGGTGCTGGTCAGGGGGTCGCTCAAGCAGGACCAGTCCAAGGATCCGCGCTTCAATCTTCGGGCGCGGCGTTTCGCACCGGGTTTCATGGTGCTCTTTGCCTTCCTGGTAACGCTGGTGGCCTTCGACTGGATCTCGGCCCTCACCCCCGAGTGGTACAGCGACATTTTCGGTGTCTATTTGTTTGCGGGAAGCTTCCTTGCCGCTCTGGCCTCGACTTCCGTCGCCGTCGCGCATCTCAAGAAGCGTGAGCGCCTGGCCGCGGTGCGACGCGACCACCTGTACAACGTCGGTGGCTTCACGTTCGCCTTCACGGTCTTCTGGTCCTATATCGCCTTCGCTCAGTACATGTTGATGTGGTACGCGAACCTCCCCGAAGAGGTAGAGTACTACCATGAGCGCCTTCACGGCGGTTGGCACACCCTTACCGTGATCCTGGCCGTGGTGCACTTCGTGGTGCCCTTCTTCGCCCTGCTCACGCGGGATTCCAAGGGAGATCTGCGGCGCCTGCTCGCCGTGGGCCTGTTGATGCTGGGCGCGCATCTGCTGGACATGTACTGGCTCATCTTCCCCGCGCTGGGACACGGTCCGGTCTGCTCCTGGCCCGAGGTGAGCTTCGCCCTCTTCTTCGGCGGCGGAGCGCTACTCTGGCTGCGCCGCGCCTTCGGCGCGGGCGAAGACATGCCCGTGGGCGACCCCTTCCTCCAGGAAGGGCTGGAGTTTCGCCTATGATCGACCAGTACGTGTCACCCGCCGAGCTCAGGCGGCTCCTGTCGGCGCTGACCGTCGTGCTCGGCTTCATGGCCATTGCCGCCGTGTTCGCGTTCATGATCGTGCCAGGCCAGCGCTACCAGGCCAACACCTCGGACGAGAGCGCCATCGTGGCGGTTCAGGGCGAGAGCGGGTGGCTCGATCCCACGGACTACCCACCTGCCAAACGCCTCGAGATCCCGCCGATCGACCCGGCGACGGTGATGAGCCCGACTCCGAAGCTCTTGGCGCGCGGCAAGGAGCTCTTCGCGAAGAACTGCGCGGCTTGCCATGGCAACAGCGGTCACGGAGACGGCCCCGGGGGCAAGGGACTGAATCCTTCGCCCCGCAACTTCACCAGCCCGAGCGGTTGGAAGAACGGGACGCGCATCGAGGACGTCTACCGAACGCTGCAAGAGGGCATCCGCGGCTCGTCCATGGTGTCCTACCGCTTCCTGCCCCGGCGCGACCGGATGGCTCTCATCCACTACGTGCAGA
>JAFGIS010000615.1 GCA_016929495.1 Polyangiaceae bacterium
CGCCGCAGACGACCTCTGTCGATGCGTGAGGATTTCTGCGGCACGGCGCTGCTGTGCGCTCGCTGGGTCGAAAGCCATCCCGAGCGAACGGCCACCGGGGTGGATCTCGACCCCAAGGTGCTGGCTTGGGGAACCGAGCACCACCTGGCTCCGCTCGGGCAGGCAGCCCGCCGCGTGCGACTGCTCGAGCAAGACGTCCGCGCGCCGACTGCCAGCCGGTTCGACATCGTCAATGCGCTGAACTTCAGCTACTGGGTGTTCAAGACGCGCGCGCAGATGCTGCACTATTTCCGAGCGGTGCGTGCTTCCCTGAACAAGGACGGCCTCTTCGTCGTCGACAGCTACGGCGGCTGGGAGGCGCTCGAACCGATGACGGAACGGCGTCGGATCCGGGGTGGCTTCACCTACATCTGGGATCAAAGCCGGATCGATCCCATCAGCCATGACGTCACCAACCACATCCACTTCGAGTTCACCGACGGCTCGAGAATAGAGAAGGCCTTCACGTACGAGTGGCGTTTCTGGACCCTACCCGAGCTCACGGAGCTGCTCACCGCGGCAGGCTACTCGGAGGTGCGCGTCTACTGGGACGACAGCGAGGACGACGAACAAACGAGCTACCGTCCACGACGGCACGCCGAGAACCAGCCGGGGTGGCTGGCGTATTTGGTGGGGGTACGGTGAGGCGCAGGCGCGGTCCAGCAGGCGCCGCAGGGCCCAGCGGGCACCACGACGCTCGGTCGCGCGTTGCTGGTGCCCTAGACGCGCTCGAACCTGAAATCGCACACGGGTGCTCCCGAGGCCAACGTACCGGTACGCGTGAATCGAAAGCCCAATCGCGCCCCGGCCTTGGGGTAGAAGGCGTCGTCGTTGTGGCACGAAGGGTAACAGAGGGCCGGATCTCCGAACGCTCTGGCAACCTCGTACCAGACGCAATACGTGACGTCGAACGCGAGCACGGCGTCTGTGTCTTCTTTCATCCGGATCTCGAGCACGCCCTCGCGCGCGCTTGCGTCAGTGTAGGCTCTGAAATAGTCCCTGAAGCCTGCAAAGCGATCTTGGCATTCCAGAAATCTCTCGATCGGCACGAACATCGCGGCCGCCCTCTCGGTGATGGTATCCTCCATCAAGCGGCCAAGCGCCCGCTTCGTCCTGTCCATGCCCACCATGTCGGCCAGGACTCTCATTGAGGCGGTATTCCGGACAATCATGTCCAGGAGCGCCGGACTGTCGAAGCCATGGGCCTTGAGGGCCGACCAGTCACGGGCCTTCATCCGCCCGACCTCCATGTTGGTCCGCTGGATGACTTTGATTAGGCCGAACGGCCCCACCTCCCTCCACAGCGTCCTGAGCATCGGCGTCATCATGATCCGTCGCAGGCGCTTCACTATCCGTGGATCGGCAGCCAGCTCACCGGATCCTTTGCCATAATTCGCAAACGCTTCGGAGTCCATTCCTCAAGCGATACATGGCCTGACGCTACTGGTCAACGCCGGCGAACCAGCGGCGCACATCCGCGCGCCGACGAGTCCTCGAACCTCGAACGCTGTTGCACGGCGCGCATCACCGTCGAATCCGCAGCAGGACCGGGGGGAGGGGCGGAGTACGATGCCCGACGGGCCGTGACCGCGGCGCGAAGCTCCGCTCGCTCGAAGGCATGGTCCCGCCGCTTCTCGAGCCGCCTCAGCCTCGATCCAGCAGCAGCCTCACGTGGCGTACTAGCACGTCGGGGTGCACGGGTTTCTGAAGGAACTCTACCTCGTTGCCCCAAATGCTACCCTCTTCCAGCGCGCCCGCGCTGAAGCCGGAAGTATAGAGCACCTTCACGTCTGGCTTGAGCTTGCGCAGCTCGCGCGCCAGTTCCAGGCCGTTCATGTCGGGCATCATCACGTCCGTGATGAGCAGCTGGATGTTGCCGCCGTTTTCGTGGGCGAGCTTCATTGCTTCGTTGCCGCCCCGCGCGGTCATGATGCGGTACCCCTTGCGCTGCAGCACCCGACACATCGCGTGGTTGACGAGCGGCTCGTCTTCCACGACGAGCAGCGTCTCAGTGCCATGCAGCTGCTCCGGCTCGACGGGCGCTTCGTCGGCTGTCTTGGACACCTGGGCCCGCTGCGGCTCGAGCGCCTCGGAGGTCTTCGGGACGTAGACGCGGAAGGTCGTCCCCTGTCCGAGCTCGCTTTCCACGTCGATCGCCCCCCCGCTCTGCGTCACGATGCCGTAGCTCGTGGCGAGACCCAGGCCCGTGCCGCCCTTGTCCGTCTTGGTCGTGAAGAAGGGCTCGAAGAGCTTGTCGCGAATGGCCGGATCAATCCCTTGTCCGGTATCGGCCACGGTCAGCACAGCGTACGGCCCTGCGCCAATCCCACCCAGTCTCTGCGTCTGCTGCTCCGAAAGGGTTTCGTTGCCCACGCTGATCGTGAGCTGGCCACCCTCGGGCATGGCGTCACGTGCGTTGGTCACGAGGTTGGTCAGCACTCGTTCAAGCTGCGAGCGGTCCGCCTTGACCGCGTACAGCTCGCGTTCGATTTCGATCTTGAGCTCGATCTTCGTGCCGAGCAGCCGTCGCAGCACTGGCGCCGCGCGCTGCACCACGCCGCCCAGCAGCACGACTTCCGGCTTCAGGTGCTGGCTGCGCGAGAATGCAAGCAGCTGGCGCGTTAGCTCCTCGGCGTGGTCGGTCGCGCTCCGTATGGTTCTGGCGTCTTCGACCACCGTCGAGCTCAGCGCGCCATCGGCCAAGATGGCCTCGGTTGACGCCCGTATGGCGGCAAGCATGTTGTTGAAGTCGTGGGCGATACCGCCGGCCAATCGCGACACGGCTTCCATCTTCCGCGCAGTCCGCTCGTACTCCTCGAGCCGTCCTCGGGCGCTGAGCGAGCGCACTAGCTCGATGGCCAAGGGAACCTGGCAGGCCAGCGTGTTGAGCAGCTCCGCGTCGTCCTCGCTGAACTCTCCCGAGCCCACGCGGCGGTCCAGATAGACCACGCCGACCAGCGTACCCTCCAACACAAGCGGCGCAGCGATCGTGGAGCGCGCACCCGCAGCCGGCGCCGTGCTCCCGGACGCCATGGCCGCCGGATCCGCAATGTAGGCGGTCCCACGCCGCACAACCTGTTGCACGACGCCGAGGTCCGGCTCCGCGCCCACGAGGTCATGCTGGCTGCTGTCACGAGCAGCCACCAACCGCATGGGCTGCGTCGGACCCGAGCGCGGTTTGCCGATCGAGGACGACGGCGCGCAGAGGAACAGAAAGCCTCGTTCCGCGCGAAGTGCCCGTACCAGCTCGTCGACGATCGTGGGCGCCTGACGTTCCGGATCAAGATCCGAGACTGGTGCTTTGGCGACCTGCAGCACGCTTCGCAACTGACCTGCACGCACGCTCGAAAGCGAGGAGGCCTCAGACTCGGCTAGTAGCGGGTTGGTCTCCGCGTACGGATGCTCGGTCCGTCGCAGGTCGAACTCCTCGCGGATCCAACGCAGCCTGTAGACCGCCTGGTGGGTGCGCGCCAGAGCTTCGGCCATTCGGGCCTCGTCGCGCGCAGCCTCCGTGTGCCCCTGCTCGCGAAGCATGTGCGCTCGTCCACGGTGCACGGCGTAGAGAACCCAAGGCGCCTCCTGCTCGTGGCCGAGCACCTCGGCCTTCTCAAGGTCGCGCTTGGCGCCGTTCCGGTTGCCCTCTAGCCACCTGAGACAACCACGGACTGCGAGATGATGTCCTTTCAGCAGCCTCAGTCGCGAGGCCAAGCCCAGGTCACGCGTTGCCTCTCGCAAGAGGGGAAGCGACACTTGGCGCTGGACAGACGAAGCGCGAAGGCATTGGTGCACGCGCGCGTGGGCAACGTGAACGTAGTACGGTGCCATGCCGAGGTGGACGCGCCTTGGGTCTAGCTTGGCGTGGCGCACTTCTTCGACGATCGCCTCGAAATGCTCGCCGAGCTGACCGGCCTCCGTGTGAGCCGCCACGCGTGGCCCGTAGATGAAGGAGACTAGCGCGCTGTTCTGGGGTGTTGGGACAGTAGCGTCATCTAGGCGCTCCACGATTCCCCTTGCATCCCCGTCCCGGCCAGCGGCGACAAGAGCGGCTTTCGCTCCAAGGACAACGTATTCTGGAACGACGGGAGCGCCCTCGTGCTGAGTCATGCGCTGCAGGGCACGGGCAGCCCAGTGAAGCGCCATCGCGGCTCTTCCCTTCACTGATTCGAGAAGCTGCTGGTTGTAGGCCGTTATGCAGTACTCGCTCAGCTCCCTCCAGTGCCCATACTCGTCCAGGACTTGCGCTCCGGCACGAACGGCCCCGGGGATGTCGCCAGCCCATGACAACGCTGCCGCACTCACCTGAACTAGGTACGCATGGACCGCAGGGTCACAGACCGAAGCGGCCACAATGCGAGCACGATCGAGATAGCGGAGCCCGGCCTCGCGCATGCCAAGCAATACCAGCACGAGGGCGTACCACTGGTAGCTCAAGGCCAGGGCGGACGACGGTCCAAGCCGTTGCGCGAGCCCGAGCGAAGCCAGCGCTGCGACGAGAAATCGCACAGGCTGAGTACATTGAAGCGCCAGCCGTGCCGCCTGATGGTACAGCGCACAGACCGCTTCCAGTCTCCTTCGGTCCTCGCCGTCCACCCCGGTCCCCGGCGGCAGCAACACCCAGCCCAGCCATGCCACGAGCGCGAGAAGCACCGATCGGAAGGACGAAGTTGGCGGCTGTTCGCCGAGGACGCGAAATGCCGGTATGAGCGATGACCAGGCTTGTTCCGTGTCCAGAGTCGCTTCATGTATGTGCGCGATCCGTGCGTGGGCTTGGGCGCGCAGAATCGGATCATTGGTTCGGTCGAGCACGTGCTCGAACCGTTCCAGGCTTGGTTCCAGCGCTCCGGTCCTGAGCCTGGCTTCCGCCACCATGAAGTCGAGTTCGGGGCTCAGTGATGTTCGAGCCAACAAGGCAGCGCTCGCGGCAGATTCGAAGAATCGCAGGGCGCGTTCGTTGTCGAAGCTCCTGAACGCGAGCTGCCCGGCTGCCACGCAGGTCTCGAACACACGCCCCGGATCCTTGTGCACCTCCCCTTGTGCGTAGTGAGTCGCCAAGAGGTGCCACCGATCCATGTCCTCAATGCTCGTTCGTTCGTCGGTCGACGACTGCTCCGCGGGTTGGCCTCTTGCCCAGTCGAGGGCCTCGGCTATGCGTTGGTGTGTCGCGCGGCGGCGCCCCTCGCCGAGTTGCGCGAGCAGCGCTTCCCGCACCGTGTCGTGCACGAATCGGTGCGCACCTGGAGTGGAGCTCTCGACCAAAGCTGTGCGGCGCGCCTCGGCCAGGGCGGTCTGGGTTCGCTCGAGATCCATCTCGTTGATGGCGGCTAGTAGGTCGTCAGAAAACGACGAGCCCACGACAGCGGCAGCCGCCAATGTCGCCTGGGTATTCGGTTCGAGTGTCTGGATCCGACGCACAAGGAGCTCGGCGGTCTGGGATGGGAGTAGCAGGCGCGCGAGCACCTCACGGTCGAGCTTCCAGCCGCCCCAGTAGTAGGTCAGCGCACCGCTGTCCACCATGGTGCGCACGAGCTCGAGGACGCTGAGCGGCGTGCCGTCCGAAAGGCTCTCCACGCACCTGAGCACATCCGGATCGAGCTCGCTCCCCCCCAGATAGGCCCGGACCAATTCGCCGACATGGCGCGGGTCCAGGCGCCGGATCTCGATGCGCAACAGGTGCTCAGCATCAACGCCTCGCGTCAGGGCGTCGATGGTCTCTTGAGCGTCGAAGTCGGTCCGTGAGGCGAACAGCAGCAGCACGCGGCTTGAGGCCAAGTGGTGCGCAGCACGCGCTAGAACCCGCCTGCTCCCGCTATCGAGCCACTGGGCATTGTCCACAAACACGGCAGCGGGCTCCACGTCGCGCAGCAGACGCCCGATGAAATCCGCGAGTCCTTCGACGAAAACCTTGTGGGCTTCGTCTGCACCGGGTAGGGGAGCCACGTCTCGAAACACATCCGAGAGCATCGGAGACAGCACGCGAAGCAGCGGGGCGAAGTCTCCGGCTAGGGCCCGCAGGTGGTTCTCGGCTTCGTCCAACGTGGTCGACGACACGTGACGGTGTGCGTAGAGATACCCCTCCAGGAGCTGCCGTACTGCGCTGAAAGGTCGCGGATCGGACTCTTCGCAGCTGGCGAACAAGATGGCTGGCCCTTCGGGTGCTAGCCCAGCGAGTAGCTGCATCACCAGGCGCGTCTTGCCAACCCCGGGGAGCCCGCCCAAGACGACGAGCCGCCCGTGTCCGTCGAGCGTCTCGAGCCAGACATCGCCCAGGAGTTCCAGGTCCGATGCGCGGCCCACGAACCCGGTGGCGGTCGAGCCTGCCCGCGGTTCTGCAACGCGCCAGCTCGGCGAGGTAGAAACACGTCGTGCGATCGATTCGCCACGCTGCAGGCGCGCGATATCGTCCAAGAGCGCGACAGCCGTAGGATAGCGGTCATTGGGATTGGGGGCGAGTAGCCGAAGGATGAGCTGGGAGACGTCGGGCCGAATTCCAGGCACGATGTCGCTCAAAACGGGCAGTGCAACGCTGGCGTGCTGACGCAACAGGCGCTGCGATTCGGCGTCTCCAAAGGGGGTCTTGCCCGCAAGGCTCTCATAGAGAACGCAGCCGAGAGCAAACAGGTCGGCTCGACCGTCGACACGGTCACGCCCTGTCAGCTGTTCGGGAGCAGCATAGGCTCGTGTGTATCCGGACCCCGTCGCTCCCGAAAGCAACTCAGGCTCGGTGGCAAATCCGAAATCGACCACACGGATCCGTGCGCTGTCCGGCTCGAACAGGATGTTCGCCGGCTTGAGGTCGCTGTGCACCAGCCCGGCTTGATGAATCGCGACCAGAGCGCCCGCAACCTGTCGCCCGAGCTCCAAGCTCTGCGACTCGTTCAGAGGCCCACGCTCGAGGCGCCGCGAAAGCGCTTCGCCGGCAACGAGCTCCATCACCAGGTAGGAGCGCCCCCCCGCCTCGCCCACCTCCATGACTTCGGGCAGAGCCGGGTGCCGAACGCGAGCAAGTGCAACGGCCTCGCGGCGAAAGCGTTCAGCACGAAGCGCCCTCTGCTCTTCGGACCCGGCCTCATGCGGCAGCTTGACCGCGTACAAGCGGCCCTTCCGACGCGCACGGTAGACGACGCTGGTCGCCCCGCGTCCCAGCTCGTCCAGCAGCTCGAGCTCGGGTATCGACATAGGCGTAGCGGCCATGGCAGCACGCTAGGCTACTGCTGCGGCGGGCGCCCGCCAATGGCCGGAGAGCCGCAAGTGCCGTGCTGAGTGCAGAGCTCTCAGGCGATGGGATGGATGGCCAGCTGTTCGGGAGGTGGAGCACGGAGAGCCGGATGGCCTTGGCCGAAGGTCAAGAGCAGCTCATCCGCAGGGAGCGCCTTGACCACCACAACCTTCGAACGAAGCGCTGGCGGCGTGAGATCGACGAACCGCCGTGCGGACGATTCTGCCGTCGTCTCTCTGACCAGCCCGCGGAACGCTTCGTGCCCGCCCCCGAGCCAATCCCTGATCCGCGCGTGGTTCGGTGGGTAGAGATAGAATTCCTGGTGGTAGTCGGGGGTCGGCGCAAACGTGGGAGGCCCTGCGGGCAGACGCTCGCCCCACAGGAATCCGAGCCTCTGTAGACATTCGCCGGCTGCCACGACGAGGGACTGGCACTGGTCTTCGCGAGCGCCAAAGCCATATACGAGCGGCGCATCCGGAACCCTTGGAAAGCCGAAAAGCGCCGTCACCTCCACATCTTTCCCAGAATCCCTGCGTTCAGGCACGACATACGCCTCGAACACGTACAGCTCGTCCAGCGAATCGGGCACCAGCTGCTGGGGCAATCGGACCCTATTGGGAGCCTCTCCTCCGTACCAAGAGCGCAAAACACCATCGCGCTCGATCAGCTCGAGTTCGGCGCGGCGTGCAGCGGACTCCCAGTCGCGCCCGAGCGCCACACCGTTCGATCTGGCGTAGACGAAACGCCGTTCCTCGCAGCTCTGCGAGAAAACCACACGCCTCGGCGCGGTTCCGTCCCTCTCTCCCCTGGCGTTGAACACTGCGAGGCGCTCCTCTTCGCCAGCCAACGCCTCGACAATGCTCGTCCGTTCCATCAGCTCGAAGTAGGCGCGGTCCAGCGGCATCCCTTCGAGCGAACCGGCACTGCCTGTGACGCCCTGGCCCGAGGCGTCCACGGTCGTGAGCCCGACCAAGTGGATGTCGATGCCTGCGACACGAGCAACATGCTGACAAAGTGACGGCCGCGTCCAACGCTCGGACAACGGGTACTCCCGCGAGTAGTCGTCTAGCTGCGGCTCGTGCATGAGCTTCAACGGCTCCAACGGAACAGCGGTCCAGACCTGCGTCGGCCGTATCCACCGTACGAGCCGACGCAGGCATGGGGGGTGGGGCATCGTCGCGCTCTCAATGGAGCAAGCGACGTTTTTCTCTAGAGGCTCCTTCCAATCAGAAGCATACGAGCGCAAACTTTTTCACTGTCGTTCTCCTATTCTGCCTGCCCTACGCAGGCCAGGATGTTTTCGGCGCTGGTATCGGACGCCCGTGCAGAACTGGTCCAAGAAGACCTGTTCCGCTGCGTCGTCAAGGTACCGGGTGAACTTGATGTGTGCCCCCCAGCGGTCCGTGAGCACGGTCCCGGAGGGATTGAAGCGAAGCCGGGAGAGCAGGTGCAGGGTGGCCATGTTGGAGGGCGACGTATCGGCCTCGACCCGTTCCACGCCTCCCGCTTTGAGCACCTCGAACATCTCCGGGAAGAAACGCTGGATCAGCTTCTTCCCCTGGACTTCCGGAAGCGCGGCAGCGCTCCTGATGTAGTACGTGCTCCAGTCCGCTGCCGTACCTATCAGCAGGGCGACCGTGCGGTCGCCCTGCTTGAACTCGAAGAAGTCGCCAACGGTCCTGTAGTAGCGCACCCGGGGATCGGTACTCGATGGGTGGGAGAATCTCGCGTCCTCCTCTTCTTCGAATATGCGTGAGTAGTTGGCTTCTATGAACGGCAGACTCTGCTCGAACGAGCTCGCGATCACAACCACGTCGTAATCGATCTGGCGCGGCAGGATCTCCTCCCACCGGATCCCCCACAAGGCTTCGCTCATCCGCATCGGTGCCGAGCGCCGCTCGGTAGTGACCGCGGAGTCGGCCACGCGTTGGACGAAGAACTCCGGGTCTCCGACAGGGATCCCCTGGCCTGTGGAGTGTCCGAGTTTTGTCCCGGTCGCTGCCATATTCAGCTCCCCGGTGGGTGTGAAGCTCCGTTGATTTGGCGAACTTGGCTACTGAGCTCGTCGGCACCCCCGAGCAGGAGGTTCTGCAGAACACGAGCCTTGAACGCGTGCGGGTCGACGCCGCCCATTCGGGCCAACATGTAGCTGGCGTCGTCGAGATGGGTCATGACGCCGAGTCGCTCGACATCATGCACGAACTGCTCGGTCTCTCCGAGCAGCTCGACCATGGTCTTGCCGTTGAGCCTGTAGCCGTAGTCCGCCCATGAATCGCGCGGCAGAAGGTAGTCATTGGTGAGCTCTGCACCACGGAGGATGTAGCTCCGCCGGTCTAAACCCTGGCCAAACTCGAAGCCGAAGCACTCCATGTGGTTCCACCAGCGGGTGTGGGGCACCAGGAGCGCGGGCAGCACGATGACCGAACCGTCATTGTGTCCGGCGAAAATATCCGCAATCAGATCGAGCGAGGCCGCCTTGGTGGCCTCGGTCTCGAACGGACCGGGCACGATGAACGACAGCGTCACGAAGATGCCCTGTGCCATGGCGGCCCGGCACACGCGAACGACGTGGTCGCGGCTGCCGTTGTGCTTGTTGTAGGCACGCCGGAGCAGGTCTGGATGTCCGGACTCGATGCCCATGAACGCACTCGATAGCCCCGAACGTCTCAGGACCTCGAACGCCTCCGGCTCGGCGTTATTGAGCGACAAGAAGACGGAGTACTCGACCTTCAGTCCACGCCTCAGGATTTCCTGGGCTATGGCGAGCACGTGCTCGTGCGGGGGATTGGAGCCCGAAAGCCGGAAGTAGCTCGTCCCTTCGTCCCGCTGCAACCGTTCCATTTCGTCCACGACGGCCGCAGCTTGACGCTTGCGTGTCCCGTGCCCGTCGAAGCGCGGGTGAGAACAGAAGGAGCAGGCATTGAAGCAGCCTCTGCTCTCGTCGATGATCCTGAGCTTGTAGAACTCCTCGATGCCGGGGTAGGAGTCACAGTCGTATCGGGGGAACGGAACGTCATCCAGATCCCGGGCGAACTGTCGCTGAGCAGGCAGCGTCGCCGAAGTCCACTGCTCCCCTCGTGTCAGAAGATTGACACCCCGTGGCCACGCTTCTCCACGTTCCCGGAAGGCTGCGGCTACGATTGCTTGCTCGCCGTCGCCGGGCACCAGCGCGTCGAAGGCATCCGTAAGCTCGAAGATGTAGTGCTCGCAGTACTGCACGGCAGGGCCGCCCGCTATCAGAGTGACCTCCGGGTGGGCAGCGCGTATCGCCTCGGCCGTGTCCATCGCGCGCCGGATCCCCTCGCCCCCCCAGAGCTTGAAACCGACGAGCCCTATGCGTTCGTCTTCGATCTTGCGAAGGATCTCGTTGGTCGCGAACGCCTGAAGCCAATCCTCACCCCGCCGTCGGTCTTCGTGGTAGCGCCGGATCAGCGAGTCCGAGGGTCGTTTGCCCACCACCAGATGCTCGAGTACGGCCTTGGCCGCGTCGCGGCTCGTATGGTCCATCACGCTGCCGAGCCATCGCGGTGACTGCAGATCGATCACCTCCGCGGGCACACCGTGGCGCGCGAGCACGGCCGTCAAACCGCTGACGGAGTTGTCCGGGATGAAGGTATTGGCACAGAGAAAATAGCCCGCGTAGTTGATGAGCAGGACCTTCTGTGGCTTCCGTACCGCCATGACAGGAAGACCTGGTTGCTCCGCAACCGCCGCGCGGAGAACCTGCGAGCCGCGGTCCTTTCGCCTAGAACCGCGTCACACTACGGACTCGACTCGGCTCCAATGAGCCTGAGTCTCGTCGCCAATACACATCGACCAGAATCGAAACGCCTAATATACACGGCGGCCCTTTTCCAGATTTCTTAAGTGTACAGTGTCCATCTTTCGTCGCAACTCGTGCGAGCCTTCCGCAGACCGACGCGACGCTGCGGCCACCTACGCGAGACGCACCGTCGTCTGTCGCGTCGGTGTCACAAACGCCGGCACTGAGCTCCGTTTCCCGCCAAAAAACCGCTCGACCGTGCCTGTGCGCCACGGTCGCCCGCGACCAACGCCACACGAAGCGGGGCATCGGTCCCCCACGCATTCCGCTGGTTTTCTGGCGTTTCTCAACGACAAGGATCTGGTTCAGCCACACACACCGTCCGTGCAGCTCTCATTGCCGGCGCACGCATTACCACATCGACCGCAATTCATCGGATCCTCGGTCAGATACGTGCAGCCGCTCGGGCAGCATGCTCTTGCGCCCGTGCACGCCGACCCGCCCGCACACGCGCACTTGCCTGATGCACCTTGGCAGGCTTCGCCGGGAGCACACTGTGAGCTTCCGCAGACGCACAGATGCTCCTGGCAGTCGGTGTTCTTGGAACCGCAATCGGCCGCGTTCTGGCAACCACAGGCTCCGGAGATGCAGGCCAAGGGCGAACAGGCGTTGCCGCAGGCGCCGCAGTGTTGGGGGCTCGTTTCCAAGTCGACGCATTGTGCGTAGCAGGCCACCTTAGGAGGCTCGCACACGGGCGGACCGACGCCGCCGGTGCCCGCCGCGCCACTCCCTCCCGTCTCCCCCATCCCGCCTTCGCCGCCCTCGGAGCCGCCGGTACTCGACCCCCCGCTGCCAGACGTCCCACCCGTGTTTTCGGCTCCGCCCGCGTCTTCGGCCCCGCCCGTGTGCTGCGCGCCTCCGGAGCCACGCGAACCACTGGCTCCGCTGATCCCGCCGCTCTCCAGCAGTCCGCCGTCATCTCCTCTCCCTCCCTGGCTCTCACCGCCGGTCGCTGGCGAGCCGCCGGTCGTGCTCGGCGCACCGGACACGTTGCTGTGTCCCCCTTCGGATGCAGCCCCGCCGTGCCCATATCCTCCTGTGCTCTGCAGTTCCGTCTCGCCTCCCGCGCTCGCGTCCATCCCAGCGTCCCCACCACGGCCGGAGTCTCCTCCGCTCCATGCTGTCGCGCCGGCGACGGACCCGTCACCGGATGTCGATGCGTCAAATATTTGACGGTCACCACCGCTCGTCGATCCAGCCGTGTCGCGTGATCCCCCCATGTCGCTCGAGGCACCGGCATTCCCAGACTGCGAGCCTGACGCGTGGAACCGATCGTAGTCGTACTGGCAGCCCACCCACGCGGTGGCCGAAACACAGCCCAGGAGCAGCGCGCATCGTGAAGCTTTCCCCATGACGACCTCCGTCAGAACTGGCCCTTGACCCCCAGTCCCTGGGGCGCGGCACACAAAACCACCGAGGGTGCGGGCTTCTCGCCGGGACGCGTAAGAACGAACAGCACCACACCGGTCGCCAGCCCCGCCGCAGCCACGCCCAGTCCGATATTGGCGAACAACTGATAGGTCTCCCCTGCGTCGATGTCACTTTGCCGGTCCTCGGGGCAGGTGCCGCCATGGCAATCGGCTTCGAGATCGCGATATGTCGACCGGGTCATCAGCGCAAACACGCCGAAGCCCGCAAGACCAACCGCTCCAACCCCTGCCGCGACGTAGGAGGCTGTGCGCAGGCCTGCTCCGGACTCGTCGGGTTTCGGCGCGGCGACGGGCGGCGGAGGCCGGGCGGGCTCGGCGGTGCGAGGTGTGAGGATCGGGGCTTCTTCCTTGTTGGGCTCGCCGAAGTCGACCGTCTGCTGCTGTCCGGCCGCGAGCTTCAAATCCCTGGTCAGAATCGACCCATTGCTGAGCTCCACTTCCACCCTCACCGAACCCGGTGTCGCTGCGACGGCCGACCCGAGCGTCTCGACGGCGAGCCCCATAGCGCGTTCTGCCACCGGCAAGACAAGCGCCCCGAGCGCCTCGGGCTTAAGTGCGATGTCGACCCAGGCCTGCCGACCGGACGATCGGTTTCTCCGCGCAAGTCGCATGGAGTCGCGGCTCGTACCCTGACTCTGGATGCTGAGCCCCAGTGTCGCCCGAGCCACCTCCTTAATCCGAAGCGCGAAAGTGCCGCTAGCGAAGAGGAGCGCCTGGAATCCCGCCCGCGGATCTTCCGAGAGGGACCTTGAGGAGCGGATGACAGACCCCACCGAAACGCCGCCATTGAGACTGCTCATCGTGGACGACGACCCGTGGATTCACGACGACTTCCGCAAAATACTGGCTGCAAGCGAAGCAAAGCCGCCGTCCCTCGAAAGCATCGAGGCAGCCCTGTTTCCGTCCCAGGAAGGGGGCGTCGGCACGACCAAAACGGTCGTCCAGAATTCGTTTCGGATCGACTCCGCGTTCGACGGCGAGAAGGCCGTCCAGCTCGTACAGAAGGCTCGACAGCAGGGACATCCCTTCGGCGTGGCGTTTGTCGACGTCAGGACGCCCCCTGGCCTCGATGGAATCGAGACGATCTCGAGGATCTGGCGAGCGGATCCAGAGCTGCAGGTGGTCCTATGCACCGCCTATTCGGACCACTCCTGGATCGACATGGTGAGCGCGCTCGGCAACAGCGACAGTCTGCTGGTGCTCCGCAAGCCGTTCGACGCGATCGAGGTGCTTCAGATGACGCGTGCGCTCGCACGCCAATGGGTGCTCGCCAGAGAGACGCACCAGCGCCTGGCGGATCTGGAGCGCTTGGTCAGCGAGCAGAGTCGCGAGCTCGATTCCCGGAGCGCCGAGCTCCGTGCGCAGGTCGAGCGCCGAACCGCGGCAGAGAGCGCGCTCGAGCACCTGGCCACTCACGACGCGCTCACCGGCGTACCGAATCGAGTTCGACTCCGGGAGCAAATGACGTCGGCCCTCAGCCGCGCGCGTCGGCACGGCTCGTACGCGGCGCTTCTCATCGTCAGCCTGGGCCAGTTCAAGGAAGTCAATAGCATGTTCGGCCGCGGCACCGGCGACGAGCTACTCCGAAGCGTGACGGCTCGCCTTCGATCCTGCGTGCGCGCCTCCGATGCGATCGCGCGGATGGGCGGCGACGAGTTCGCGGTTCTGCTCGAGGATCTCGTGCAGCCGGACGAGGCGGCCATCGTCGCCAATCGCGTTCTCGCGACGTGTACGGCTTCGTTCGATGTGTGCGGGCATTCCGTGCTGACCCCGCCGAGCATCGGGCTCGCCGTGTTCCCGAACGACTGCTCCGATCCGGAAACCTTGCTTCGATGCGCTGACCTGGCCGCCATGCATGCAAAACGGTCGCCTCAGGCGACGATCCGCACGTACACCGATGGCATGTTGGCCAACTCTCACGAACGAATGAAGCTTCGCGAAAGGCTCGGTCGAGCCGTGGAGCACAACGAACTTGAGCTGTGGTACCAGCCCTTGTTCGACCTCCGAACAGGTTCCGTCGCAGCCGTCGAGGCATTGTTGCGCTGGAACCATCCCGAGCTCGGCCTGGTGCTGCCGGCCAAGTTCGTGCCCAGCGCCGAACGTTCCGGGGCTATCGTTCCAATCGGTGCTTGGGTCCTGGAAACGGCGTGCCGACAGATGGCCGACTGGAGCTGTGGCGGCGTGCCGCCGATCGCGCTCGCGGTCAATGTCTCTGCCAAACAGATAGCGAGCCCGGGGTTCCTGGACTTGGTCACGCGAGTCCTCGGCGAAGTGTCCCTCGACCCCAGTCGCCTCGAGCTCGAGCTCACGGAAAGCGCGGCTCTCGGCGATTCCGAGCAATGCGCTGGTGTTTTCACCCAGTTGGCAGGGCTCGGCATACGATTGGCCATCGATGATTTCGGTTCCGGCTACTCCTCGCTGCTCAGGCTGCGCCAGACACCGATCAGTGTCGTGAAGATCGATGAGTTCTTCCTGCGCGACATCGGCATCGATTCACGCGATGCGACGATCGTCCGCGCCGTTGCTTCCATGGCACGCGGGCTCGGCATGACCGTCGTCGCCGAAGGAGTCAACACCGTCGACCAGCTCGGGGCCCTGCGCCAGCTCGGGGGGACAGCCACGGGGGCTCCCGTGTGCGACCGTGTGCAGGGCTTCTTGCTGGGTAGGCCGCTGCCAGCGCCTGAGTCCACGACGGTCCTCCACCAGCTCGCCGGATCGGGGTCCCCGTGGTTGAGGTCGGACACGCCATAGCCGGCGCAGCCCGGGTTCTCGCGGTACTGGCGTGACGTCGTTCGGCGTGCGAGGCTGCAAACGCGGCCCAGCCCATCGCGCTGCGGCCCAGCTCGAGATGAGCACCCCACGTGAGACGTCGGTCGTCCGCCATCTGGTCGGGAGGCTGGCACCCAGCCCCACGGGCTTGCTCCATCTCGGCCACGCACACACGTTCCTGCTGGCCTGGTGGCACCTGCGTTCCCGGGGCGGAGCGGTACTCTTGCGCGTGGAGGATCTCGATGGACCGCGCTGCCGCTCCGATTGGGTGAACGCCGCGCTGCGCGACCTGGAGTGGCTCGGCTGCGACTGGGATGGCGCCTGGACCCTGCAATCGAACGGAATCGAAAGACTTCGGGCTGCCGTCGATGAACTCGGCCGGCGAGGTCTCACCTACCCGTGTACGTGTAGCCGCACCGACGTTCGGGCCGCCCTGAGCGCGCCCCAGCAAGGATCGGTGGAAATGCGCTACCCGGGCACGTGCCTCGGGCGCTATGAGTCGCTCGCTCAAGCTGAAGAGTCATCGGGGCGGGCTGCTGCGCTTCGTTTTCGCGTGCCACCCGGAAAGGTCGAGATCGATGACGGCTTCTGCGGCAGGGCATCCTTCGACGTACAGGAAGAAATCGGCGACTTCGTCGTGGCGCGACGCGATCATTCGCCGGCCTATCAGCTTGCGGTCGTCGTGGATGACGCGGCCCAGGGCGTGACCGAGGTCCACCGCGGGCAGGACCTGCTGTCGAGCACGGCACGTCAGCAGCACCTTCGATGCGCGCTCGGCCTGCCCGAACCGCTATTCTTCCACTTGCCGCTGGTCGTCGACGGCAGCGGACGCCGACTCGCCAAGCGATGCGACGCCGTCAGCCTCGCCGAGCTTCGCGAGCGAGGCACGGACCCGAGAGCGATCGTTGCGTGGGTCGCTCGTTCGGCCGCACTCGACGTGCCCGCACGCGTATCCACCCCGGAGGTAACTCCCCTCTTCCGTCTGGAGCGCATTCCGCGTGCCGCTGTCCGAGTAGCACCGGGACATGCGTCACTTGTCACATAGGCCTGTGGGCTGACACAGGCCATTGGTCCGTGGCGCGCTGGTAGGTGTCGGGAGCTGTGCGTCTTCGCAACCGGCACATTTCAACAATGAGACAGTGGTACCCATCCACTGCCCTAACTGCACGAAGACACGAATGGAATCGTTGGCACAGTGCTTGCTGATATGCCGAATCAGGCGGCGCCCTCGGTGTCCCCCCCCCGCCGCGGGTGGCCGCCTCTAACATTTCCCAGCGGTCCGAGCGCCCCTCCCCTCCCCTCGGGCCGCTGTCTTCTTCCCAGCGGCCCGGGCCCTCCCCCTCACCCGGGCCGCTGCCCTATTTTCCATGTTCGCGACCGTGGTCCCAGTCGGTTCGAACGCCATTGCTGGCAGCGGAGTCCAGCCGGCCGTCGCAGGAAGAGCGCGCCTGCTGCCCTCGAAGTGAGCTCGGTGCCCTGTCTTGGAGACAGGACACGAGCAACGAAGAGTCTCCTGGCTTGGGCGGGAGGCATTCGCCGCAGAACTCGACGGCTTCACCGAGTTCGAGGCCGTCGAATCCTGCGGCGCATCCCGGAGACACGAGGTCGTGGCGGACCTTAACCAGGCACGAGCGTGCGCCGTACTGATGATTGCGCATCGCAGCTCCCCTCCCCTCCGTAATAGGCCGGGTCGGTTCCCACCGACCCGGCCGCTTCTTTCGGTAGGCTGACGCGGCGCGTGACCGACACGCCGCCCGCGGCGCCAATGAAGACGAAGAGGTGCCGCGTCCGGGAGACAGGGCACGAGTGCATCGTTTCAATTGACACGATGCATTGGCACTGGCCACACGTCGGTCAGTGTGTGTGCTGGTCGTACCGCTGACGCACGAACCCACGTCTGCGGGCGACTGCGATGTCATACCAGGTAATGGTCGGCCACCGGTGCCCGGCGAGCATCCTGAACCGCGCGCGGACGCGCCCCTCAGCCCTCCGCGGCTGTTTCGTCCAGGATCGGCCCACGCTGCCCGGGCCTCGACCAGATCTCGGAATGGATCTTGCCACGGAGCGGTTGCGTGAACAGCGGAGCACTGAAGAGATTGACCGAGGCGGTGCTGGCCGACACGGCCCAAACGAGCAGCGAGGATGAGCACTCGTCGGTGCGCGGGCGCGCAATCGGCGTCGACGCCGACGGCAGGATCGCGACGGGCTCGGCGAGCGACGCACGCGAACTCATTCCAGTTGTCGACGAGCACGAGGCAACGGTGGAGCGTACGGTACGGTTGGCTCTTATCGAGCACCAACACCTGGACCGCGACGATCCGCGGGCGCCGCTGTTGCGCTTGGCCATCGTACGTCGCGACGAGGGCCTACTCCTGCAGTTGCTCTCGAGTCTGCGGACCTGAGTTCGGACACCGGAGCCCTGAACGGCAGACTGACCTCCTCGCTTGGTGCCCTGTCTCCGGGATGCGCCGTAGGACTCGACGGCCTCGAACTGGGTGAAGCCGTCGAGTTCTGCGGCGAATGCCCCCCGTCCGAGCCAACGTGAGCGTTGCTTCTCGTGTGCGCTGTCTTGGAGACAGGGCACCAGGCTCGCACCGCGGCCGGTTGTGCGACCCCAGCCAACGCAGCAGGCGCATGTGTTCCGGGTACCTCGGCTCGCCTCTCCGGTGCGGAGGGCGCCGGCGGTGTCGGCCTGACCACAGATCCTGCTTAGTCTGCGGCCCCCGTGACCGTAATCATCAAGTATGCCCGTACGCACACGCTTGGTTTGCAGCATGGTCGCAGCCTTGCTCTCTGGCAACGCGCTGATGATGCTGTCCGCTGACACGAGCGCGGCTCCACGCGGAAGCTCGGTCCTCGAGGCCGAGACCGAACACATCCACCGCGACCTCGGCGACGGCGTGACGCTGCTCTTGGCGCCGGGCACACGGGTAGTGCGGCAAGGATGGCTTCGCGTGACCCTGGCGAACGGACAGACGAAACGCGCGCACTACCTCGCGCTCCTGAACGGCAGACTCGACGTCGAAGTACGCAAGCAGGGGGACGGCCCGGTGCCGGTCGTTGTCGCAGCGCCACGCAAGGTGGTGGGACTGGTCAGATCTGGGCAGGCGATCATCACCGCCGACAAGTCAGCCATTGCTCTCGCGGCGCTGCAGGGCGATGCCATGGCGGCCTCGGACAACAACTGGCGTCAGCTAGCTCCTGGCTTCGTGCGCGCGTTCACAGCTCAGGACCCGGCGGGACACCCACGACCGCTGGTCGCTACGCCCGAGCCGAACGTCCAGACTCGCCTGCTCGTCGCTCTTCCGGGACGAACCGTCGCGGCTCGCGCCACCTGGGCGGCGGTCGAGGACGCAGTCTCCTACGATGTCGCGATCAAGCGACTAGACGGCGAAGAGCGCAAAGTCTTCCGGCAGCTCAGCACCAGCCAACCCGAGGTTTCTCTCGACAACCTGCCGCCGGGCAACTTCACGCTGAGCGTGCGTGCCGTGGACGGCGTGGGTATCAGCAGCAAGGCGTCGGCTCCCCTCTCTCTTCGGGTTCTCGGGGTCGAGCTGCCCGAACGAGCCCGCGTCGCCGGAGATGCCATCATGCTTCGGCGCCACCAACGCGTGCAGTTCACACACGCTGAGGGCCTCGAGCTCACCTACGATCGAGCTACGCTCTTCGTGCCTGTGCCGGATAGCGCCGGACTGAATCGTGGTCGAGAGGTCGTCGTTCGACTTCGCGAGCGCGGCCGAACCGACGAGGCTCGCCTTACCCTGGTTCCGATGGTGCTGACGACGGACGTGGAGCTCGGCCCCCCGCTCGCAGAGTGGCCCGGCGACACGGTTACCCTGCGCATACGCGTCCGCAATGAGTCAGGCGGCGCCGAAGACCAGGAAGTGTCCATCCGTCCGGAGGTGACCGTCAACGGCAAGGGCGTGTCACCCCGATGGAGCCAACGCGGAGACCTGTGGCTGGGCACGGTCCCTCCGCCGAGCACGCCGGGGCCGTGGGTCGTCCGAGTCAAGGTCTTCGACGGCTTCGGCGAGTTGACGGGGCGAGCCTCGCTTGAGGTGGCGCGCCGCTCGAAGAAGTAATCCACCGGCGTGCGTCGCGCGTCGAGCTGGTGTATGGGATCCGCGTGACTCTGGTGCGCTGCTGCCGTGCGGTCATCTTCGATCTGGATGGTGTCCTTCTGGATACCGAGCCATTGTACACACAAGCTACCCAGCAGGTGCTCTCGACGTACGGCAAGCAGTACACCTGGGAGCTCAAGGTACAGATGATGGGGCGGGATTCCCGAAGCACGGCCGAGTTGCTCGTCGCGGCACTGGGGCTCCCGCTCTCCGCCGAGCAGTACATCGCCAGGCGTAGACCGCTCCTCGAGCAGGCATGCCGACAGGCGCCAGCCCTCCCGGGCGCCGAGAAGCTCGTGCGCAGCCTGTGGGGGCGCGGGATACCGATGGCGCTGGCCACGAGCGGAGAGGCCTCCCTGACTCGCGCGAAGGCCGAACGCCACGCTTGGTTCGAGCTCTTTTCCGCGGTCCTCTGCGGAGACGACCCGCGCCTCTGCCATCCAAAGCCTGCTCCCGACATCTTCCTGCTGGCCGCACAGGAGTTGGGCGTCCCTCTCGAGCATTGTGTCGTATTCGAGGACTCGCTCGCGGGCGTCCAGGCGGCACAAGCTGCAAACATGCAGGTGATCGCAGTCGCAGCCCCGCAGATGGACCGGTCGCGCTACGCTGACGGTATCCCAATCGTCTCCAGTCTGAACGACGTGCGCCTCGCCATGCTCGGACTGTGACGGCGTTTCGCTTCACGGAACGCTGCGGAGAAGCGAGAGGGAGCACCGCTCGTGGCCTGGCATCCCGATGGTGACCATGGATTGGACCGGCGCTGTCGTTCTCGCTCTAGTGCATCGTTTCAATTGAAACGATGACCAACAATGAAGAGGTGCCGCGGGTCAGACGAGTGGCTTCGGGGCCGGAAGCGACGCCCTCACCCAGCTACCCAGCTGGGGGCGTCGCTTCCGGCCCCTCAACTCAATCGAAACGCGGCACTAGCGTGCCCCGCCCTCAGCCCCCCCGAAATTCGCTTGCTCTCAGGCCGTAGGCGGCCATCTTGCGCCACAGGGTTGTGCGGCTGACGCCGAGGTCCCGAGCCGTGGCACCCAACTCCCCGCGACGCGCGCGCAGGGCCGCGCGAATGGCTTCTGCTTCGGCCTGCTTGAGCCGCTTGGTATCCTGGCGCTCGGAGCCGCCACGAGTCTTGCGCGGCTGCAGCTCTTCCGGCAGGTGGTTCACGTCGATGAGCCGGTTGTGGCACAGCACGAAGGCATACTCGATCACGTTCTCCAGCTCCCGCACATTGCCAGTGAAGTCGTGGCGCATGAGAGTCTCCAGCACCGCAGGGGTGACTCCGCCGATTTGCCGACCGCGCTTGGCATTGAAGCGTTCGATGAAATGGTCCACCAGATAGGGGATGTCCTCCCGGCGCTCGCTCAGAGGCGGAATGGTCAACCTCACCACGGCCAGCCGGAAGTACAGGTCATCGCGGAACCTCCCCTGGCTGACTAGGTCCGCTAGCCGCTTGTTCGTAGCCGCCACGACGCGAACGTCCGCTTTCAGCGTCTTGACGCTGCCGAGCGGCTCGTACTCCCGCTCCTGGAGCACCCGGAGCAGCTTCACCTGAGTCGCTGGTGGCAGGTCGCTCACCTCGTCCAGGAAAAGCGTTCCTCCTCGGGCGCGGTCGAGCCGGCCCGGCTTGTCACGTTTGGCGTCGGTGAATGCCCCCTGCGCGTATCCGAAGAGCTCCGACTCGAACAGGTTCGACGGTAGAGCGCCGCAATTGACGGGCACGAACGGTCCATCACGGCGGCGGCTGAGGTTGTGGACCGCACGTGCCACGAGCTCCTTGCCCGATCCGCTCGATCCCTCGATGAGCACTGTGGTGTCGCTTTCGGCGACATCCGGAAGGATGGAAAAGATCCTTCGGAACGCCTTGCTCTTGGCGACGATGTCTTCGAACTTGTACTGAAGCGTGATCTCTCGGCGAAGCTGCTCGATCGCGGACAGGTCGCGGAATGTCGCCACGCCACCGAGCACCGTCCCGTCGGAGTCGCGCAGCACGGCCGTGCTCAGGCTGATCGGCACCGGGCGCGCCCGGTGGTCCAGGATGCGGGCCGGGACATCGATGCACTCCCGCCCGCTCCGCAGGGTCTTCAGCAGAGCGCAGCCCTCCTCACAGATGTCGGCATGAAGCACGCTGGAGCACGGCCGCCCCAGGGCCTTGCCCGCTGGGATGCCGGTGATTCGTTCGGCAGACCGGTTGAACGACGTGATGCAGCGCCTGTTGTCCACCGTGAATACGCCGTCGGCCACGGAATCGAGGATGATCTCGAACAGCTTTCCGTCTTCCTGGAGCCCCATCGAGCGTTCGTTCTCCGTAGCGGTCTTCCAGCGACGAGCGCATCCGAAATAGGCCGGTGAGCCACTCGTTTCAGTTTGTAACACCGACTATCTAGCACAGCGTGCGGATGTTTCAACTGGGTCCTACCGAATGAAACACCAGCGATGTGCGACCAGCACATCGGATGCAGCTCGGCGATTCGACGCGACAGCCGGTCAGTCCTCCACGTCCGACCTCTTCCCCGCACCCGGCCGCGCCACCTCGTCACGAACAGCGGCATCCGTTCCTATCCCGAGCCACTCGAAGAACACCCGGAGCTTCGCCCTTTGCTCGGGAGGCACGTACTCGAAATCGCGTCCCCGATCGGTGATCTCCCAGAAGTCTTTGCTGGTCGCCGAGCTCAGCGCGTCGCGGACAACCCGTAGCCGTTCCTTCGGCTCCCCGCGCATGTCCTCGCAAATGAGGCGCGCTTTCTCCTCTTCGCCTCGCACGAGGTAGTACGCGGCGAGCTTGGCCTGTGCCTTGCGTACACCGAGCAACGCCTTCTCCTGCGCACGGCTGGCGAGCGGTCGGTCGAGTTGCAGGAAGGCATCGAGCAACTGACGCTCACTCGGCGCATCGAGCTCACGCGCGCACTGGCAGAGCGTCGACATGTCGTAGGCGATGGTCTCCGTAACGAAGGTGAGGCTCATGTCGAAGCTCACGCGGCCGTAGTAGTTCATGTAACCTGCGGCCCGCACGGCAGTCTCCTCTCGTCCGAGCCGAAGCATGGCCTCGACGAGCAGTCGATACTGGTTCAGGACGTTGTACGATGTGCGGACGTCACGGAGATTGAGGCTGGCACGGAGGTAGGAGTTCATGAAACGGAAGACCAAGTCCATCAGCTCGACATCGTCGACCCGGGCTGCGGCCTCGCCGAGATAGCGCGTGTCGATAGCAATCAGGTAGTTGATGTCGCGCATCGAGGCCAGCGCCTCGTTGTAGATGCCGAGATACTGGCGCATCACCTTCCACTCGAGCCACGTTCGACGTGCTTCCAGGTCTGCAAGACTCTCCGGATCCATGGCAACGAAGTCCGGATTCCTCCGCGACTGTGCACCGAGCCCGAACCAGCTCGGCTGCGCCATCGGCTTGTGCTTCAGATAGGCCAAAGCGAGATCTCGCAACGCATCGACCGCTTCGCCAGCGATGATCTTGTCTTTGCCCGAGATGCTGCTGTTGGCGATGTCAGCCAGCTCTTCCATGGCACCGAGTGCGCGGGCCTGCGCCAGAGCTGCCTGCTCGCCATTCTCGCTGAGCGCACCGGAATGCACGGTACGCTCGACATCGGTTCGGATCCGCGCAATGATATTGATCGGGTCCAGAAACCAGAAGACATATCGGAAATAGGGCGCCATGAGCACCAGGCCGCCGGTTGTAGCCACGAGCATCCCGGTCAGCGCCGCGCGAGGAACGTAGCTGCCGTGTACCGAGACGCTGAGCCACACGCCGCAAACACACGCCACGATATAGTAGGACGTGACGAGCAGATTCACCGGGTCGCGCAAGAACATGCGTGCAACGCCGGAGTAACGGGTGGCCGAGAGCTGCACGATGATGCTGACCACCGTGATGACGATCCCGAACACGGCGGCGAGGATGCCTGCCAGGGACCCGACCGCGTCGGTGATGCTGCCCGGATCGAACTGGAGGTACTGATCCAGAGGACCGTGGGCGGGACGTCCGGGGCGTCCGCCGGTCCAGAAGTAGTCGATCAGATAGAAGCCCCAGAACACGGCGAGCGCCGTGGCGCTCAGCAGGACAACGGGGGCGACCCACTGACGGCGAAGGCTGGGCGCGGCAATGGCCATACGCTCCCGCTACAGTATGGCGTCCTCACGTCGAGCGCCAGCCTTGTGACGGGGGACCCGTGCCGCGTTTCGATTGAAGCGACGGGGTTTTCGCAGCCACCGACGGGGCGACGGGGCGAGGGCGGCGAAAAACCCGCCGCTTCCCACCGATCTGACCCGCGGCACCCCTGGTTTCCTGGCATCGTTTCAACCGAAACGATGAAGTAGTCTCAGCTGCGCTCTTCGCTGCTCAGGGCCGGCACGCCGCTCTTCTGTGCGCTCCCGTATTCCTGAAGCTTGTACTGTATCTTGCGCACGCTGATGCCGAGGACCTCAGCAGCTCGGCTGGTCGAACCTCTTTGGGCTTCGAGCGTGGTCAGGATCGCGTAGCGCTCGAGCTCCGCCATGGTCGATCCCGGGATGACGGGTTCCGCGCTGCGGACCGTGGGCTGAACCTCCGGGGACAGATGGGGCAAGTCGACCGCCGAACCATCGGCGAGAACCACTGCCCGCTCCATGACATTTTCGAGCTCACGCACGTTGCCGGGCCAGCGGTAGGCAACCAGACGCGCCAGTGCGGCATCCGAGATGCGGTCGACGGGCTTGGCGTTCTCGCTGGCGAACCGACGCAGAAAATGCTGGGCAAGTGCTGGAATGTCGCTGCTGCGCTCGCGAAGTGCCGGCAGGGCGACATTGATGACATTGAGCCGATAGAACAGGTCCTTTCGAAACCTGCCCTCCGCAACCATTGCCTTGAGGTCGCGGTTCGTCGCCGCGATCACGCGTGTGTCGACGCTGATCGTCCGGTTGCCTCCCGCGCGCTCGAATTCGTGTTCCTGCAAAACGCGCAACAGCTTCACCTGGGTCGCCGCCGGAATCTCGCCGATCTCGTCGAGAAAGAGCGTGCCGCCGTTGGCCTGTTCGAACCGGCCTTCTCGAGCGCGTTGCACCCCCGCGGCTGCTTCGCGTTCGTCCCCGAACAACTCGCTTTCGAGAAAGCCCTCCGCCAGCGCGGCGCAGTGGAGTCTGACGAACGGGCCCGACGCCCGCTTCGAGCGATGGTGAATGGCCGCGGCGAGGAGCTCCTTTCCGGTACCGGACTCGCCGGTGAGCAACACGGTCGCCCGACTGGGCGCAACCTGCGCGACGATCTTGAAGACCTGCTGCATCAGCGGCGACGAGCCGACGACGTTCTCGAACCGATAGCGCTCCGCGAGTTGGCTGCGCAGCGCCTGTGCCTCGCGGCGAAGGTGAAGCTGGTCGAGAGCGCGGTCCGCAACGAGCAGCAGCTCGTCCGTGTTGATCGGTTTGGTCAGGTAGTCGACGGCCCCGGCCCGCATCGCCCGAATGGCCGTGTCCACGGCGCCATACGCGGTCATCACGATCACGGGCATCGTCGGTTCGATTTCTCGCACCTTGCCCAGAAGCTCCACCCCATCCATGCCCGGCATCTTCAGGTCAGTGAGCACGAGGTCAGGCAGAGACTCCTGGAAGCGTGCCAACCCTTTGAAGCCATCGGCTGCGGTCTCTACGCTGTAGCCTTCCTCGCGCAGGATCTCGGCCAGCGCGTTGCGCGCATTGGCTTCGTCGTCGACGACCAGGATGCGTCCTCTTGCTGTCACAGGGTCGCTGAAAGATGCCACGCCGCCCACAGCGTGTGCCGGTCGAAAGAAACACGCGAGAACGTCAGGATGGGCGGCTGACCAGACCAACGGAAGTGCCCGTCTGGACCGTCTCCAGGACAGGCCCCCGCTCAATGCGGCGTCCTAGACCCGCCGGCGGGCCCGACCGAACGCAGCCACCGGTTTCATGAGGGCGCCGAGGCAACTCACGGCTGCTCCGGCAAGGCGATCGTGAAACACGTGTCGCCGGGCGTGGAGCGCACATGGATCTGCCCGCCGTGCTCGGTGACGATGCGATGCGCAATGGCGAGCCCGAGGCCAGTCCCTTTCTCTTTCGTCGTGTAGAAGGCATCGAAGACCGGTGCGTCTTCGGAGAACCCGGGGCCCGTATCGCGAACCTCGACATGCACGTAGCCACTGGGATCGGGACCGTGGGTACGTACCGTCAGAGCTCCGCCTTGGGGCATGACGTCCAGCGAGTTCTGCAAGAGATTCAGCAACACTTGGCGCATCCTTTCGGGTTCGACGCTGATGTTGCCGACGCGCAAACCTAGATCCGCCTTCAGATCCACGTGCTGCTCGTCCGCGGCCACGGCCACGAGCTCCAACACGCCCCGGACGAGCTCGTTGACGGATGTCGTCGCGAGCTTGAGCGGCCTCGGTCGCGCAAACTCCAGGAAGTCGCTGACCAGCCGATCCAGCCGCACGATCTCGTCTTTCACCAGTCGGGACACGGACAGTAGTTGCTCGGCCCCATGACCCTTGTAGATGCGACGGTCGAGAACCGCGAGCTGCAGCAGCGCCGAGTTGAGCGGATTGCGAACCTCATGAGCCAGCCCCGCCGCAAGCGTTCCGACGGCGGCGAGTCGTTCAGCTCGAAGGGTCCGCCTGAGCATGGCTTGCTCCTCGGTGACGTCGACCCCGACGGCGTAGCTGACGTTGGTGGCGCCCCCCGAAACGACGGCCCGTTGCCACCGGATCAAGCGATGCCCCCCGTCCCTCAGCGGCAGCCGCCGCTCCGCGCCGCTGTCCCCGACGAGATGCGAACCGGTCTGTCCCAGCATCTCCTCTCTCGCGTAGCCAGTTACTCGCTCGAGGTGTCGGTTCCAGAGAACGATGTCGCCGTCGGGCCCGAGCGCGAGCACGAAGGCCGGAACCGCGTCGACGACCTCTCGATGTCGCTTCTCCGAGCGTTCGAGCTCCGCTCTCAGATGCTCGCGCTCACGGCATAGCTCTGCTTGCGCCAGGGCGCGGCGAGCCGTTTCCAGTAGCTCGTCGCCGCGAAAGGGCTTCAGAACATAGGCAAATGCGCCCGTCTTCACGGCACGGATGGCACTCTGTACGGTCGTATCGCCCGTGATGATGACGATCTCGATGAACGGGCACCTCCGACGCAGCTCGTCGCTCAGATCCGTGCCCGCGGTGTCGGGCAAGTGCAAGTCAACGAACGCAACGTCGATGGCGTACTGCTCCGCCAAGCTGAGAGCCGCGCCGCCACTTCCGACCACATCGCAGACGACTCGGGGGTCTTCGAGTGCGCCGAGCAGCTCGCAGACGTTCTCGGCGAGCGCGACGTTGTCGTCGATGACGAGCACGCGCGGAGGCTGCGGCGCGGCGCACGGCAGCTCACCTGCATGCGCCAAGAACGCCTCCCTGCTTCCCTTGGCCGCGCTCGGAACCCGATCCATTCCCGCCGGGGACGAAGACTCTGAAGCACGCCCCGCCCTCGCTGGACTCCAGGCTGATTTCGCCACGGTGGGCTTCGACGATACGGCGACATAGCGCCAGCCCGAGTCCGGTGCCGTGGGGTTTGGTCGTGAACAGCGGGTCGAAGACCTGGTCGCGAATCGCCTCCGGCACGCCGGGGCCGTCGTCCCGGACACGGACGACCGTTCCAGCGTCGATCTGCTCGGCGGTGATCCAGATGTGACCTTGTTCCCCGAGGACCTGGTGTGCGTTGCTCACCAGGTTCACGAGGACCTGACGCATCTGGTCCGGGTCGGCCTGCATCGTGAGCTCCTGCGGAATGTCGCGCTCCACGCGATAGGCAGGAACGTTGACCGCGCCAATGGCGGCCTCGACCAGATCGCGCACGACCACCTGACGGCACGATGGGGGACGGTTGCGCGCAAGCTCGAGCAGCTCCGCGGTCGTACTGCTGCAGACCCGGACCTGAGCTCCGATCTTGTCCAGGTGCCGAATCACCGCCTCGGTGTGGTGGCTCGGCGTGAGGCGCTGGCGGATCAGGAACGTGGATGACTCGATGACGCCCAGGGGGCTGCGGAGCTCATGCCCGATGCTGGCAGCGAGCTGACCGATCGTAGCCAGGCGTTCCTGGGTACGGAGCCGCGTTTCGAGGCCGCCGTGGTAGGCCTGCAGCATGAGCGCGAGCTCGAGGTCGATCAACTTGTGGACAGCCCGCAGCGCCGCCGCCCGGGACGGCGGCTGCAGGAGCTCCTCCGCCAGGACAACGAGCATTGCGCGGATCCGACTCGTCGCCGCGATCATCAGCGACTCGGACAGACTGACCCCAGCATGCGCGTGCCCGATCCGAGCGTGTGCCTCCAGATGAGCTGCGTCGTGCGGTCCCCGCAGGGACGAGTCAAGCCAGCCGACAAATGCCTGCCGGAGTCGTTGGACGTGTTCGGTACCACCGCCAAGAAGCCGCCGAGAACCGGCATCTTCCTCCAGCATGCGGCAGAAGTCCTCCGCAACCTCGTCGAGACGCAGCCGCGCCACTGCGTGCAATGCACGCAATGCTGTGGACGTTTCGTCATCGAATCCGATGTATCGCTTGATACGCTCGAAGTCGTCGGGATCCACCTAGGCACGTCCTTTGCTTCTTTCAGCTCGCCTCGCCCTGAACGTGGACCAGAAGCGATCTCACGTGTGAGTGTGCGCGGTGTTCCCAGACGTAGATCCCCTGCCACGTGCCGAGCGCCAGTCTGCCCTCGGACACAGGGATGGTCTCCGAGGTCCGGGTCATCACCGCGCGGGCGTGTGCCGGCATGTCGTCGGAGCCCTCGGTGTCGTGTTCCCAACTCGTGGACTCCGGCGCGAGCCGGTCGATCCATCGGGCCAGATCACGACGTACGGAGGGGTCGGCGTTCTCCTGGATGACCAGGCTCGCGGAGGTGTGCTGCACGAACACGACGCAGATCCCTGTCTTGATCCTGCTTCGCTCGACCGCTCGGACAATCTCTCGCGTAACGTTGACCATACCCCGTGCGGACGTCCTGATTTCGAGCGTTTCCTGGTAGGCGGACACGGTGTCTCAGCTATGCGATCATTCCGCCCTCTGTGCCAGCGCCGAGTAGGCGGGTGGCTTGTTCGGCGGCCTGTGTTGGAGGCAGGCGCCCGCCGTGGCTGACCCGCAGGCCGTGGCGAGACCTATCCCGCGTCGGCCGTGTCACCGACGCAGAGCCCGTAGCCGTCCGGTAGGCTCTTGGATCTCTGGCACAAGCCCTCGGTGCACTGCGGCTCAGCGACCGTGAGCTTGCAGATCTTCAGACAGGTATTCGTGCCCTGGGAGCAAACGTGACCGGCTGCGCAAGGACACTTGTCGCCTTCGACGCCGGTGCCGGGCGGCAGACAGTCGGTGGTCCCGTCCGCTCGCACGACAGTGCATGCCGTCTTGTCCGGACAGAAGCACGTGGTGTCCTCCGGGCAGGGGTACGGTTCGAGAAGCGGACAGGCGACCGCGGTCACACAGACCGGAACCGTCACGGGTGCGAGCGCCGCGTTGGCATCGAGTCGCAGTGTGCGTTTGGCGCAGTACGTACCGGTGTCGCACGACTCCCGGTCGTTGCAGCAGTAGCGACGACACTGCGCCGTACCCGCTGCTTCCACGCACGCGAACCCTGGCGCGCAATCCGCCCCCGAAACGCAAGGAGAGCCACTGGTCCCCGTGCCGGCCGAGGCGCACACCGCCCGCTGCCCGTCAGGACCGGCTTGCACCTGACAGCTCAACGCGACGCCGACGTCGAGTCCGGGGCTCCCCGGGTCAGCCCCGCCCTCTGCGGCCGGGCCGTCTCCGCCGCTCTCGGCGCTCCTGGGGCAGGCGGCTGGATCGTCTGGGTCACACGAGTCCGTGTCGTCGCCGCAGAGAGGATCCCGCTCGGTCGCCGAAGCATCGGACACACCCGGAAGGCTGACGCTGGCGTCGTATTGTTGCTTGTTCTTGTCCGGATCGCTCGTCTCGCACTGCGGACCGAGGGTGCAGCCGCCATCTGCAGGTTCCGGCACTTCGGCCGACGCGCACGCGCAGACAAACATCCAGGCAACCACCGGGCGGCGGACGCGGCTGAACCTTCGAAGCCGTTGCAAGAAAGAAGCGTCGCGAACCATGGCACGAACGCCTGCTGCAAGGACTATAGCACCGGACGACGACGCGAACACACTGGTCCCTGGGAGTCCGCCGACTGCCAACCTGGCTGTCTTGACCAACCAGCGGCCCCGGCCGTTCGTCCCGCATCCCGACCCTCACGCGGGCGCAACCATGCCGGCCCGCGGCGCCACTGCGTCGTTTCCATCGAACCGAGGCCCGACAACCAACGAGGTAGCCGGGTAGAGCCGCACACGACGCGGGGGGGCCACCGCCCTCGCCGTGGTGGAAATGGAGATACCCCTCGCTTCGATAGACGCACGGCACTACCGCCGAATGCTGAGGTGGCGCACCACGCTGTTGTTGGCGTCGTCGTATGCGCGCACAGCAAGGATGGCCGGAACCCTGGTGACGAGTCCCGACACATCCGAGTCGATGGTTTCCCGCTGCTGGTCGAAGATGCGGTCCGCTGGGAACAGGGGGAACCATTCATCCGTACCGACGACGCTCAGCTCGATTCGTTGGATGGGGCCAACGCCGTCCACAGCAACCCCGCGTAGTCTGCGACCTTCGATGCGCAGATCCTCGATGACAGGAGCGGTGTTGTCCACGGCGATGACGCCGCTCTCGAGCCGATGACGCTGGACCAGATCCGGCGGATTCGACAGCTCGTCCGATGCCTCGACCCGCACGCGGTACAGCCCTTCGGGCAGATCGGCGGTCTCCCACTTGTAGCTGGTGTCCGTGAGCTTCTCACCGGGCTTGAGCAGGTCGAACCAGGTGTCGCTCCCCAAGGTCCGATACTGAAGTCGATAGCGGAGCTCGTCGTCGTCCGGGTTATTGACCGTCCACCGCAGACCGACCGTGGAGTCCGGTTTGCTCGAAATGCGGTCACCCGAACGCTGGATCCCGCTCCTGAGACCAGCCGTCTTGCTCGGCTTCACCTCGGTGACCAGAGCCTTCAGGTTGTCGGTGACGAACGCAACGACCACCTCCTCCAGCGCCGCCTTGGGATCGCGGTTGTAGCGAGCACGCAACTGCAGGCAACGCGCACTCGGACTCTTGAGCACACCCGGCCGCGCCATCGGGGCGCTCCAGGCACTCCAAGTGTCATCGGGCGTGGTCGTGTTGCCCGAACGTGACTCGAACTCCAGCGCCCCGGTGGACACCCACCGCAGCCGACCGAAATGCGCCTTGATCCCCGCATCGAGGACCTTGCTGGTCCAGACCGCATCGGGTCCACCTATCCCACGCACCGGATGCAGCACGGCAGGGTCACTGCCGGCGACGTATCCAGTGCCATCGCGCAGGATTAGGCCGCTCACCTGTCGCTCTTTGATGTCGGCCACGAGCACCGCATTGTGTACCTCGTCGATACTGTACACGCGGCCCTCGACACCCGTGCCGACGTAGGGTTTGCCATCGGCCCCCAGGGTCAAGCTGACGAAGTGCTCCTTGTCGTCGTCGAGGAGCATGGTGGGCGTGCCCCCGGGCGTGAAGTGGTAGAGCGTGCCCTTGCCTTTCGCGGGATTGGTCTTGCCGCTCGGCTCCGCCCGCGCGTCTTTGCCTTTCTTGGACGGGCTGGGCGTCGAGGCGCCCGATTTGATCTCGTTCGCAATCGCATAGACATCACCGGATTTCGAAACAGCGATCGCCCGCACTTCCGTTCGGCCGAAGTCGTAGACGACGCTCGCGCGGCCCGGACCGGTGACGTGGTAGAGCTTGGCCTTGTCGCTCGCGCCAGCGTAGATGCTGCCGTCCGGCGCGATGGCGAGGCTCACGAGCTGCTGCTCCTCCGCGTCGAAGTAGACCTGTGCCTCGCCCGTGGCGGGGATCCGCCATAGCTTGCCCTCGGGACCGGTCGCTGCAAACACGGAACCCGTGCGCGGGTCGAAGGCGACCTGCCAGACGTGCTCCGTCTTGGGCAGAGCAGCAAGGGTCGCGACCTTCCCACCCTCGAAGCGCATGACCTTGCCGCCGGGCAGTGTCCCCATGATGACGCTGTCTCGCCAGGCCCGGGCAAGCGAGGTGATCACCAGCGCATCCGTATCGGCCACGACGGTGACCTTGACACCGTCGACTCGCAACAGCTTCCCTTCGTTGCCCGTTGCGAGCAAGAGGCCGCCGTCGGCCAGCGGCAGCATGCTCCAAATGGCGGTCGCATCCAAGATCGGGACGTCTCCCAGATTGAGCCCCGCCACGACACGCCCCGACGAGTCCACTGCGACCCCCTGCAGGTCGCCTCCGATGAAGTCGTCGCTGCTCTTGAGCTCGAAGGTCCGTGTACCCACGGCCAGAGCAGCACCGGCCAACAGCAGCGCTCCAACCGTGTTGCCTGTCAACAGGAGATGAGAAAGACGCGACATGGGGCCAATCCGGAACGGTCGTTCACCTTACACTGGAAGCCACCGCTTGCCAAAGCCCGCCGGAGCACTCGGCCGAATGGCCGTCGGCAGTGGACACTATCGGAGAATGGGTTTGACGGTCACCGTGACCGTATCCTGACCCACCATGAATTCGTCGAGGGGCACGACGTGGCGCACCACCGAGCTGAAGGGTGCCGGAAAGACGGAGCTCGTCGTCGCGTTGATGAGATCGACCGCGCCGGGCGGAAGCTCCCGGGCCACCTGGCCTTTGTAGGCGACGCTGCCCGCGCCCGAGTCGTAGGTGACGACCAGAGACTTCGCCGGGTAGAATGGATCAACTAGCACCTTCACGAGTTCGGAGACATTCTCCGGTTCGGGTCGGTCGCGCGCCTCGAGGTAGCCGGGTCTAATGGTGAGTTTGACGTCCTCGCCAGCGAGCTGCCGAGGGATCGGAATCGAGATGACCTTCGTGATTTGTGGACCGGCGTACGGCACGAGAACCAGTCGGACGCGCGCGTCCTGGCCGGCTTCCACCTCTGAGTCGAGCAGCTCTGCCCCCCGCAGGCGCAGCATCTCGCGCGCGTACCGAAGTTCGATGTCCATGGTAGCCTCTTCGATGATCACCGGCTCCCACGGGTTGTTGAGCAGAGCTCCGACCGCATCCACCAGGTTCGACTGCACGAACTCCTGCGTGTCCGGCGTGCCCCCGACGGAGACTCCGTAGTCCTTGAGCTCGATTTCGCCGCGGCCCCGTATCTTGAGCCGGCTCAAGGCGTTCCAGCTCACGTCCTGACGCTCTGATGCATCGGTCTGCAGAGCGCTTCCCAGCGCCACGGCGATGAACGACGGACTCATGAACCGTTCGTGCGCGACCTGGAAATGCCAGGTCCTCGAGCCCGCTCCGGGCAGTCCTCGGATGTTCAGAGTGACCGGAATGCTCGGCGCCTGCGTGTTCTGGCTCACCACGATCGAGGCGGTGCGGTCGTTGACCATGGCGCCGATGGGCCGCACCGGCATTCCGAGCTTGAACGATCTCTGCTCGCTCGCGAGCAGCCACAACACTCGGCCAAGGGACGTAGGGATCGCCGTGACACCGGACTGCATCATCGGGTGCCCGAACGCCACGAGCTTGTCGCCTTCTACCCGGGTCACGGTGCCGAGTCCCATGGCAGAAACGTCTCCGCGGATCAGCTGCACCCCGATCGCACTCCCATTGGAGAAGTGCGTCGGAGAGTCCGGCTCGATCTCTCCACCGCCGCCGGCCTGCATCGGTTCCAGGCCGAGCGGTCCCAGAAGCGAGCGCAGGGCTTCGATGCCACCGGCGCTCATGCCGCCGATGAGCAGGGGCGTCGCGACCGGTGCGAGCTGTCCGTGTGTGGCGTTGTTCCTGGCGACCTGACGGGCGTGCGCGGCCAGGTCGTAGGAGGCTGGCGCGCCACGATAGGCGTTGTTGGCGGTCTGTTCGACCCCACGCGGTGCCCGCGACGGTCGCAAGGGCCAGCCGTAGATGTTGCTCGGCAGCGGCCGAACGAGCTCGGCCAGCATGTTCTGGATGGGCGTGACGCCAGCAACCGGCTCTATGCCGAACGTCCAGCCGTACGCGTAGGCGCCAATCATCTTCCCGTCGATGAAGACCGGGCTGCCGCTCATGCCCGCCACGACTCTGGTGATGTCGAGCCGCGGGTGGTGGGTCTTGATCAGGATCAAGTCCTGACGCGGCCTGAAGTTGCGCAGGACATCGATCACCTCGACATCGAAGCGCTCCGGACGGGTCCCTTCGAAGACCGTGAGGCCGTAGCCCTTCATTCCGGGCTTGACGTCCTCGACCGGCATCACGTCCGGTCGAAACAACTCGGAGCCTGCCTGGGCGGCACCGCCCGTCACCGCGAGCGGCGCCACTAGCCCGCATAGAGCGGCGAATACCAACATGACGATAGGACGCACGCCGGCAGTCTAGCAGGAGCGCGTGGCACAAGGCTGCCCGTATGGCGGCAGCCCACAAGCCGTCGGGCTGGGGACGTCGGCTGCCCCCTGGTTGTCCGGCCTCGATTCCATCAAATCGAGGCACTATGCTGGCGTACCAGACGGAGCGACAGAGCAATGCTGGTCATGATCCTGCTGGTGGCGTCGTTTGCGCTTGTGGCGACTGCCCACGTCGCCTTGGTGCTGGGCCTGGCGGTTCGGGCCGGAGTATGGCGCGCACTTGCCGCGCTCGTGGCCGTGCCGCTCGCTCCCCTGTGGGGGCAGAAGTACGGCCTGTTCGTTCGCACGTGGATCTGGCTCGGCGCGCTCGTCCTCTACGGTGGGGCACTGCTGGCGAGCCTGGGGTGACACCGCACTGATCTACATTGAGTATATTAGCCAGCCTGTCGGCCCGCTGACCGCATTCGGATCGGCGCGCCAACGCTGCCCGGCGTCGACCCCCTACCCCGACCCGCCGAGCAGCATCCACAACCCAACAAGCACGCCGACGAGCGCCAGGGCTTTGCGTCGCACGAACAGGTCGTGGAAGACGAGGCTGCCTAGCGTGAAGCTCACCACGACGTTCGTCCGCCGGATCATCGACACCACGCTGATGAGCGCGCCTTCGGCCGCAAGGGCGTGGAAATAGAGGGCGTCCGAGACAAGCAGCAACACGCCCACTGCGGGTATCCACAGGCGCCATCGGAACGGTGTCGTGCGGCGCCGTCGAGGCGCCCAGGCCAACAGCACGATGAGCCCCTGCAGAGCAGCATTGTACAGAGTGAACCAGACCTGCATTGCGGTGGGCGGCAAGCGCTCGGTCCCGAGCAGATGCTTGTCGTAGAGCGCGCTCGCCGCCCCGAGCAGCGTCCCGGCGAAGGCAATGATGATCCAACGGTTGGTCGAGAACGCCAACCCCTCGCCCCTTCCGATGACCGAGAAAGCCCAGTATGCGAGCAGGACGACACCGATGCCGACCCACTGCCACAAGCTCGGACGCTCCGCGAACAGTGCGACCGCACCGAGCAGCGTGTACAGGGGCGCGCTGGCCCTGATCGGCGCAGCCAGCGAAATCGGCAGGTGCTTCATCGCGAAGAAGCTCAACACCCAGGAGGCCGTGACCAGGGCGGTCTTGAGCAGGATGAGCAGGTGCGCACGCCCCGTGAGCGCGGGCAGCGCCAGCGTGCCGAGCAGCGCTGGATCTGCCCAAGACAGCACCAACACCGGCAACACCACGATGGCCGCGGTAAGGCTGGCGCCGCACAGCACCGGAAGGACGGCATTGTCCCTGAGTGCCGCCTTCTTCGAGACGTCGTACAGGCCCAAACACGCGGCCGACAGCGCTGCAAGGAGCCACCAGGACATGGGCCTCTACGGAGCCTGTGTCTCGAACGCCAGCCGCCACGCATGCTGCAGCGGCCCATTCCCTCGCCCGAGCCCCGGCGCGTGACGGATCGCCTCCCGCACGTAGCGCCGCGCACGCGCCACCGCGTCGCTCAGTCTCAGGCCTTCGGCAATGCCGGCCGCGATCGCCGAAGCGAGCGCACACCCCGTGCCATGCGTCGATTGGGACGCGATCCGCTCGTCTTCGTAGAGGTGCTCTTCGCCGTCCGCGGTGCGCAAGAGGTCTACGACGCGATCGCCCTCGAGATGTCCCCCTTTGACGAGCACGGCCGCCGCGCCCAGTTCGAGCAGCTCGTCGGCAGCGCGACCCATGTCGTCGACTGTCTTCACCGGGCGGCCTGTGAGCACTTCGGCCTCCGGGAGGTTCGGAGTCACCAGAGCCGCCAACGGGATGAGCTGGTGTGCCAAGAGTTTCGTCGCATCGGCCGCGAGCAACGGCGCCCCGCCCTTGGCCACCATGACTGGGTCGACGACCAGGGGCACATGCCGTGCGCGCTGTTCGTAGACGCGAACCACGCTCGCAATCGTCTCCGCCGAGCAGAGCATCCCGGTCTTGATGCAATCGGCTCCGATGTCGGCAAGCACGACGTCCATCTGCTGGGCGACGAAGCTGGGATCCACCGGGAAGACGCCGTGCACACCGAGCGTGTTCTGCGCGGTGAGAGCGGTGATCGCCGTCGCAGCGTAGCCGCCCAGAGCGGTGATCACCTTGATGTCCGCCTGGATCCCGGCACCGCCACCGGAATCGGACCCTGCAACCACGAGCACGCGTCCGTTCATGGAGCGAGCTACTAGTGCCCCGTTTCGATTGAAGCGATGGGTTTCTCTCCGCCCCCGACCGGGCGAGGGCGGCGAGAAACCCCTGGCTGCAACCGAGCCTCACGCTGGACGGCGTGCACTACCGGCCACGCGCCCAGTTGCGGGTCGACGAACACGGCGCGACCAACGGCTCGTGTTGCGAGACCGGGGGCATCGAATCCCGATTCCGACGAACGTACGTCCTATCCTCCGGCCAATCGGCATACCGGTCGCTTTTTTGCAGACTTCCTGAGCCCGTCGGGCTAAGCAGCGTTGGCAAATCGGTAATGGGCGGCCAGTCGCCGTCCTCGGAGCATTCGCGCAGCGAGTTGTTCCGCGGCTGGCGAGGCATTGCTCGCCCGCCCCTCTGATGGATGTCCAAACGTCTGAGTTCCCCGGTCCGCAGGCAGTCGTTCCTGGATGAACGAGCGTCGTCCCTTGGACTGGAATGGGCCGAGCGCTGGCGGGAAACGCTGCTGGCCGAGGGGCGCCGTGCAGCCGGGGCTTGGCCGGGCACCCTGTCCGAGGCGCGCGCCCGAGTGGACCAGTTCATCGCCAGCGAGTTGGCCCGCCGCGGCTTGGCGTCGGTCACCGACGCAGAGCGCACGGTCATCGCGCGTTCCATGTACGCGGCTGCCAAGCGTCACTGGAACGAGCACCGCGACCGCGAAGAGGAGTAGCAGACAACGCTCACGGTCTGGCCTCCGGCAGGTGCTTGCGCGCCTCACCGATGGTCAAATCCTCGATCCGCCATTCGCCGTCGTGCGTCAAGTTCGCAGCAAACGGCCGCTCTTCGGCGTGCAGATCGCCGAGCTGCGAGTCCGAGATGACCAAGAGACCGCTCACGCTCGAACGTGCGTCGTGCACGCGCACCTCGACGTTCGTGACATTGATGACGACGCCGCCATGCTCGCGCGCGTACTGCGCTGCCCTGCGCGCTAGCTCATCGCGACCGAGCCCCTCGGTGTCACCGGCGACGTCGAGCCGGACTCTGTCGTCCGCCCAGGACTCGACGGCACGCCGGGCAGCTGCCTCGCCCTGTCCGATGGCGCTGGCCACGGTCGCCAGGCCTTTCTCGATCTCCCCCCGGTCCCCAGAGCGAAGACCCATCACGGCCGCCAGCGCTACCGCGGCCGCGACAACCCAGAACAGCGTCCGGCGATGCACGCGCCCAGCGTAGCACCAGAGCAGCGTTCGTTCTGCTGGCAGGCTCCCGGCTTGCGCCCGGCGCAACGCTGGGCCATACGTCGGCCCTTGGCCCCTTGGCGGAATGGCAGACGCAGGGGATTTAAAATCCTCCGCCGAAAGGCATCCGAGTTCGAGTCTCGGAGGGGCCACTACTCATCGGCCGCCTGCGTCCGCCCCTTCCCCTGGTCGATCGCCCGCATCGCCTGCTCCGCATAGCGCGCACCGGTGGCCTCCGGAACGTGCTCGAGCCGCGCCAATTTCTCTGCAGTGAGCTCGACCTGCGCTGCTCTGGCGTTCTCCTCCAAGTACTTCCGCCGCTTGGTCCCCGGAATGGGAACAACGCCGGGACGGGATAGCAGCCAGGCGAGCGCCACCTGGGCGGGCGTCATGCCGCCTGGTGCCGCAACCTCGCTCAGTACGTCGACGATCGCGAGGTTCTTGGCCAGGTTCCCATCGCGGAAACGCGGAAAACGCTGGGCGCGCGTATCGCCGAGGCCGAGATCGGCCTGGCTCTGAATGGTGCCGGTGAGTAGCCCCCGACCCAGCGGACTGTACGCAACGAAGCCGATGCCGAGCTCACGGACCGTCGGCAGGATCTCCTGCTCGACGTGGCGCTCGAACACCGAGTACTCGGTTTGCAGAGCGCTGATCGGATGCTCTCGGTGCGCCCGCCGAATGGTCACGGCACTGGCCTCGGACAGACCGAGGAACCGCACTTTGCCGGCGCGGACGAGATCCGCCATCGCTCCAACGGTCTCCTCGATGGGCACGCTCTGGTCGACCCGGTGCTGGTAGTACAGATCGATCGTGTCGATGCCAAGCCGCTTGAGCGACGCGTTGCAGGCTTGTTGGACGTACTCCGGACGGCCGTTGATGCCGAGCCAGCTGCCGTCTTCGCCGCGAACATTGCCGAACTTGGTGGCAATGATCGCCTGCTCGCGGCGACCGAGTAGTGCGCGTCCCACCAGAGCTTCGTTGGTGAACGGCCCGTAGATGTCGGCCGTATCCAGGAAGTCGATGCCGAGCTCGAGGGCTCGATGTATCGTCGCGATGGACTCGTCGTCGTCGTGCGGACCGTAGAACTCACTCATCCCCATGCAGCCGAGGCCGATGGCGGAGACGGTCAGCCCCTGCGTCCCGAGCGCTGTCTTGTTCATGGTGGTGGTCCATAGTTCCCCCCGGGGCCTGCGCCAACGCCCACGGTGCCGTGACCCGCGTGCCGACCGACGCGGCGGTCCTCTGCGGGCGCGCACGAGAGCCCGGGCTCACCAGTGCTCGTAGCGCACGAGCTCTTCGAGGGGTTTGCGGCTCTTGGCCGGGGGCGCATCGGCCGGATAGCCTAGCGGCGTGAAGGCTACTGGCTGCACGTTGCCCGGGAGCCGGAAGATCTCGCGCGCCGCTGCCGGGTCGAAGGCTGCTACCCAGCAAGTTCCGAGGCCCAGAGCCGTCGCTCCGAGGATCAGATGATCCATGGCGATCGTCGCGTCCACCCAGCCGTACCGAACGCCATCGCGGCGCGCCCAGGCCCGGTCCGTGAGCGCGAAGATACCGATCACGAGCGGCGCTTCCCGAAACCACGCGCGATGATACAGGCGCGCAAGGTCATGCTGACGTTTCGCCGTCTGGACGACGACGAGCTGAAAGGGCTGGATATTGCAGGCCGTGGGAGCGAGGCGGGCCGCCTCTAGCACTTGGCGGAGTACCTGCTCGTCGATGGGATCTCGCTTGTACGCGCGAACGCTGTACCGCTGCTCGATGACTTCGAAGAAGTCCATGCGCCAGAGTCTAAGAGAGCCTTGCGCGACAAGCTACCGGCAGCTCATTCCTCATCGCGGGGGCCATCGTCGGGCGCCGGGATCGAGTCCACCCAGTCGCGCTCACGCACTCGCGCGGGATCGTCCGGGCCTTCGCCCTGCTCGGGTTGGACCGGCCCAGGGAGCGACGCAAGCGCGCGGAGCGTGAGATTGGCTCGAGAAACCGACCGGGCCTGGCTCATTTGGGCCAAGAGCTCCTTCGTACGAACGTCGAGTTCGGAGTCGAGCGGTGCCAGACTGTAGACGGTCTCGAGTTCGAGCGCGTCCATCACGTCGCTCAAACTCACCGTGCCGATGTCGCGCGCCGGGGTGTACGCCCCAGCAACGCCCTCGGCCGAACGGACCACGAACCTGCGGCTGATGAGCTGGTCCAGAACCTCCGCGATGAGCGGCCCCGGCATGCGCAGCTCACGCCGCAGCTGGCTCAATGTGGGAGCGCGGTCACCTCGCACAAACGCCGCCGTGATCACGGCCAAGGCACGAATGGCGACGAACAGCCGCGTCGAATGGGCCGCATCGGCGCCCCGCACGCGCCAGCGAAACGAATCGGTGTTCTGGTGGACGGCCGTGAGCTCGGCGCCGAACAACACCACGATCCAGCTGAAGAACACCCACACCAAGAACAGCGGGAACGCGGCGAAGGTCGAATACAGGGCATTGTAGCGCGCGACGCCCAGCTGGAAGTGCACGTGCGCGAGCAGCATCAGGTACCAGGCGACGCCCGCAACGGCGCCCCCGTAAAGGGCCGAGCGCACGCGCACACGTGTGAACGGCATCACGATGTATACCATGCTGAGGCCGGCGCCGACCACCATGACGGCTCCGAGCTGTAGCATCCCACCGCCCCCGAACCATGCCAGGCTCCGAGCTGCCGCGGTCACGGCAGCGGCGACCATGATGCAGAGCGGCGTGATGAACAGGATGGCCGAGTAGTCGGCGATGCGCCGTGTGATGCTGCGAGCCCTTTCCGCTCCGAAAACGTGGTTCAGGCTCTGCTCGACCGAGACCAGCATCAGGATGACGACGTAGACCAACAGCACCAGGCCCACGATGCCTATGGCCGAGAAATCAGCGCGGTCCACGAACTCGAGCCCGCGCACGACGGCGGTCTTGAGCGTGACGACGTCCTGCTCCTTGCGCTGCTCCATCCCCCCCATCACGTCGACGAGCGCCGGCTCCAGGACCCCCTTGACCAAGGCCCGGTAGGCGCCGAACCCCTTGAGCGTGGAGACCAGAAGAGCCAGCAGCGGAAGCAGCCCGAGCACCGTGTCGAACGCGAGCCCCGAAGCCCTGTGCAGCGCCTGGTCGCGAGAGAAGCCGCGCAGGGCCAGCCAAAACAGCCGGACTTGCCGATAGACGGCCGCACGAGCCCGAGACAACTCACTGAGCTCCACGGACCACAGATCCTGCTGGAAGAACTGCGTAGCGCGTCGCAACGGCATCCGCGACAGTGTAACGTATGCGTGTCGGGCGTCTACTTCTTGCTCGGTCCAGCCTTGGCGCCCCCGGAACGCAGCTGTCCGAGCTCCTGGAGGTTCGACCGGGCTCGGGGATCGCTCGGGTCGATTTCCAGCGCCTTGCGAAAAGCGGCCTCCGCAGCGTCGTAGCTCTTCTCGGAGCTCAGCGCGAGGCCGAGGTTGATCCAGGCAGAGCCCAGCCTCGGATCCAGTGAGATGGCACGGCGAAAGGCGTTGATGGCACGCGTCCGATCGCCGAGTTGTAGATACGCGTAGCCGAGGTTCGAAACGAAGGTCGCCCGATCGGGCGCCATGGCCACCGCGCGTTCGAGGTGGAGCAACGCAGCTTGCGCATCGCCGGCGCTGAGCAACGCCGTCCCGAGGTCGCTCCGCGCCCGTGCGTCGCCCGGTTCGAGCCGGACCACTTCGTTGAATGTCGCCACGGCCTCGTTCACTCGCCCGTTGACCAGCTGGGCCGTACCCAGGTTGGTGAGGCGGGCGGCGTTGTTCGGATCGAGTTCGGTGGCGCGCGACATCGCCTCGAGCGCTTCGGGTACCTTTCCGCAACCGAGCAGCGCCACGCCGAGGGCCGACGCGGCCTCCGGATCCTTCGGCAGCTCGGATGCCGACTGACGCAGCTCGAGCAACGCGGCTTCCGCTCGCCCGAGCATGAGCAGGATCCGGCCTCGCTCGAGCCGTGCGCGTGGGTCGGCGTCCGTCAGCGGCTCCAGCTCGTCGAGCAGACGCTCGAGCCTGGTATCCCCCGGAGCGGCCGCATAGTCTGGCGGCACGCCCGTGGCCGCGAGCTCGAGCTTGACCGAGTACAGACTGAGATCTGCTGGAGCTGCCCCGAGCTGCCTGGCGCGCGCAAGATGGCTACGGGCCCGCTCGACCTCGCCGTCGTCCAGGGCCCTGTCAGCGAGCTCGAGCTCCGCACCCGGCCCGGAGGGCTTGTCAGGCGCCGTCGCGGGGCGACTCGTCGGCGGCGCAGCGCTGTGCGGCTGGCGCCGGCCGGCGCCAGCCGCGCCCGATGCAGGCTCACTCGCAGCAGTCTCGGACGTGCGAGATACGGCCCCCTGGCTCGACCTGGCAGCGCACGCCTCGACACACACGCTCAGCGCCAGGCCGAGCGCGCTCGCCCCAAGCTCACGGTGACCCATCGCGCACCGTCGCCTGCGTTCCATCATGCCGCAGCACGACCGCGCGCCCCTCTCGCTCGGTCGCCAGCAGCACCGGACGCTTCCACACTCGAACCAGAGCGCCGAGCGTGTCCTGGGCGTAGTCCGTCCGCAGATCGACGCCATAGTGCTCATGCACGAGCAGAAGCTCCCCGCGGTTTTCGTAGTTGCCGTCCACCGCGGCCACGACGGGATTGCCCGAGTTGGTCAGCCGGGACAGTAGCTTCTCCTTGACGGCCGAAAACTCACGCGAAGCGATCTCATACCGCTCGTTTCGGCCGGACCAACTGTAGGTGAATAGCCCATGCTGATGGGCGAATTCCGGCGTCAAGAACTCGTCGATGAATGTCACGTCCGTGTACAGCGCCCGTACCTCGAAGATCTTCTCACGCCCAAGGCCGAGCCGCAGATCCCACGTTCGTTTGACATCCAGGTCGTCACAGTTCTCCCAGTCGCGGCCGAACTGACCCTTGTTCCAGCGCTCTTCGATGCTTCGATAGAGCTCCACCCCGAGCTTGTACGGGTTGAGCCGACCCCCACCGCCACTCATTACGCCCGCATTGTCGTCGGCATAGTCGATGATTTCGCTCCAGTCGCAGACGCTTTCCGTCATCAGCTTGGAGTGGAAGTAGCTTGCCCAACCCTCGTTCATGATCTTGGTCTGCATCTGGGGCAAGTAGTAGTAGGCCTCCTCACGAATGATCGTGAGAAGGGTCCGCTCCCAGCGTTCTAGCGGCGCGCGCTCAAGCAAGAACGAGAGCACGTCCCGCTCGGGTTCGGCCAGCGAACGCTTGCGCTCTGCCTCGCGAGCCGCCTCGAGCTTGTTTCTCTGCTCCTCCAGGTACTCCTGGGGGTTGATGAAGTTGTCCATGTAGTCCTTGGCACGAAGCCTGGGGACTTCGACCTCCTCGGGCGCCTCGCGGTCCTCCGCTAGACGGCGCCGCACGACGAAGCGCTGCCACGGGTCGACCAGGTTCTCCAAGGACAGGCACGTATCGACGAAGGCCTCCACCTTGTTGATCCCGTGCCGGTCGACGAGCCTGCGCACCGTCGCACCGTGGTTCGCCATCTTGTCGACCCATCTTCGGTCGGGGGTGTAGTCCGTACCCCTCTTCCCCACCGGATTCGCGATCGCTCCGTAGCTGTCCAGATCGGTGATGCGAAAGGCGAAGTTGTTCTTGAAGAAGTCCACGTGCGCGTACACGTGGCACATCACGAGCTTCTGATCCGTGAGACTGTTGCCTTCGAGCAAGTAGGCGAAGGCCGGCGTGTTGTTGATGACCATCTCGTAGATCTTCGAAAGGCCATACTCGTAGCTCTTGCTGAGCTGTTCGTACTCCATGCCGAAACGCCAATGCGGATAGCGATTCGGAAAGCCCGCGTAGGCAGCAACTTCGTTCATCTGGTCGTAGGAGAGCATCTCGAACACAACAGGAAAGAAGTCGAGCCCATACTCCTGGGCCAGGCCTTCGATCCGCTCCTGCTCCCGAAGCAGATAGCTCGGCAGTCCCGTATTCGTCGTGAACAGCGGCATGCGCTACTACTTGCCCTTTCCCAAGAGGTCCTGGATGCTGCGCACAATCCCGTCTCGGTCGTGGATTTCGCTGGTTACCAGGCGCTCGTCGTTGCCCAAATGCTCCTTCAGGTCCTTGATGAACTGGCCGGAGCCGTACGGGCTCTCGACTTGTCCGTAGCCGAACATGTTGACCGAGTTCAGAAGCTCGTCTTTGAGGAGAGCGACGCACGTCAGCGTGTCATCCATCGACCAGTTGTCACCGTCCGAGAAATGGAAAGGATACACGTTCCATTCGTTGGTCGGATAGTGACGGTTGATGATGTCGGTGGCGAGCCGATAGGCGCTCGAAATCATGGTACCGCCCGATTCGCGCGTACGGAAGAAGGTCTCCCGGTCGACGTCACGCGCTGTAGCGTCGTGAATGATGTAGCGGCTCTCTATGCCCGGGTAGTGGCGCCTCAGCCACGTATCGATCCAGAACGTCTCGATGCGCACGATTTCTTTCTGCTCGTCGCCCATCGAACCGGACACGTCCATCATGTAGATGATCACCGCATTGGCGACGGGCTCCCGCTCCTGGTGCCACGAACGGTAGCGCTTGTCTTCGTGCTGCGGGACGACGAGTGGCGCCGCCGGATTGTACACGCCGCCGGCGATCGCTCGACGCAGGGCTTCCTTGTAGGTCCGCTTGAAGTGCCGCAGGGACTCCGGGCCCGCCCTGCGGATCCCGGTGTAGCGTTCCTTGACGCTGATGACCCGGCTCTTACCCTTGTCTTTGATCTCCGGGAGCTCCAGCTCCTCTCCCAGGATGTCGGCTAGCTCGTCGAGCGTCACGTCGACTTCGAGGATGTGCTCGCCCGGGTCCTTGCCCGCCTTGCCGGCCCCGTCCTGGCCATCGTCGTGGCCATCCAGCGGGTCGCCGGGATTGCCCTTGCCCTGCCCGACGCCACCCTGCTGCTTCTCGCCGAAGGTGAATCGGGGGATGTCGATCTGCGGTATCGGAACCGACACCACGTCCTTGCCCTGCCGGCCGATGAGCTCCCCCTGGGATATGTAGCGCCGCAGGTTCTCGCGGATCCTGCGCCGAACGATGTTGCGGAACCGAGAGTGATCCTGGTCGATCTTCAGCGACATTCGCACCACCATTGTGCCACGTCATCCCCATCGATCGAGGAAGTTCTCCTCGGGCGGCTTGGATGGCCGAGGGCGGACGGCCCCGAGCAAGGCGCCGGGACGAGGCAACGTAGGTGTCCCAGGGGGTTCGGAGGCCGAGGGCACCCGAGGGCACCGAGGGCACCCCAGCCGCTCGACCTTGGGCTCGGGTTCTGATATCTCGCGCACCGGCAAGAGTAACGTCGAGCCCACGGGGTACCAGAACGGGCCGGTGGGGCTACGACGAGTCCCAGGGCAGAGCTCGACCCGGAGAACCCCGTGGCCAAACGCTTCGCGTATCTGAAGTTCCGTTGCACTGGATGCGGCGCTTGTTGCAGGGAGCCGCTGCTGCCGCTGACTGACGATGACGTGGCCCGCATCAGCCAGCGAACGGGAGAGCCTGCGCAGCAGATCGTGCGTTGGGTGGACCGGGACGGTATCGATTTGGATGACGAGCCGGAGGCCTTCGTCAGACTGCGTCAGGGCAAACGGGTCATGGTCATGAGACAGGCACACGGTCGGTGCCGCTATCTCGGCGCCGACGAGCGTTGCAGCATCTACACGAGCCGTCCACTCGGTTGTCGCGTCTTTCCGCTCAGCCCGACGTTCACCGTCAGCGGCAAACTCAGCCGGCTCGGGCTCATTCGGATCACCGATTGCCCATACGAGCTCGACGGCAACCTCGGCGCGGCGACACTGCGCAGTCTGTACGCGCTCTACGATGGAAAGCGCACCGAGTACCACCAGAAAGTCGCCCACTGGAATCGCCTGCAGCTCGGCCGGCGGCGTCAAGGCAGTCCCGCACAGGCGGCCAGCGTGTTTCTCCAGTTTCTCGGGCTCCCGACGGGCGCGGCGTCACGAGCGCCCGGGGCGGGCTAGTGCCCTGTCTTGAAGACAGGGCACTGGAGCTCGTCAGATCGCGAGAAACGGCGCGGCGGCTCCTCGCGCCGGGGCCTAGCGGCCGGGTCACAGAGGCCCCTGACCGAATGCGGTCCCTTGCCAAGACGCAGCGGCGCTCCAAGCTTCCGGGTCATGATGCTCGCTCGCCCACGTCGCAACCGCAAGAGCGCCAGCATTCGCGCTCTGGTCCGTGAAACGCGTCTCGGTGCCGCCGATCTGGTCTGGCCCATGTTCGTCCAGGAAGGCGAAGACAGCGAGACTCCGATCCGGAGCATGCCCGGACAGGCCCGTCTCGGAATCTCCAAGCTCGTCGACCGTGCCCGAAGCGCCTTCGATCTCGGAGTCCGTGCCGTCGCTCTGTTTCCGGCCCTGGACGATCGCCTCAAAGATCCCCTGGGAACCGAGAGCGCGAATGCGTCAGGCCTGCTGCAGAGGGCGGTACGGGCCCTCAAGAACGCGCTGCCCGATCTAGTGGTCGTCACCGATGTCGCGCTCGATCCCTATTCGAGCGACGGTCACGACGGCGTCCTGGTCGACGGCCGTATCGACAACGAGCGCACCCTGCCGGTTCTGGCGCGCATGGCCGTGGCGCAGGCGCAGGCCGGAGCGGACATCGTGGCCCCCTCCGACATGATGGACGGCCGCGTGCAGGCCATCCGCGAGGCCCTGGACGCAGCCGGCCACACCGAGGTCGGCATCTGCAGCTACTGCTGCAAGTACGCTTCCGCCTTCTACGGCCCCTTCCGCGAGGCGCTCGATTCGGCCCCGCGCAGCGGTGACAAGCGCACCTACCAGATGGACCCCGCCAACCAGCGCGAGTGCCTGCGCGAGGTCGAGCTCGACGAAGCCGAAGGCGCCGACTGGCTCATGGTCAAACCCGGCCTCCCCTACGCCGACATCATCCGCCTGGTCCGCGAGCACAGCACGCTGCCGGTCGCCGCCTATCACGTGAGCGGAGAGTACGCGATGCTCAAGGCGGCTGCAGCGCAGGGGTGGCTCGACTACGGACCGTGTTTGATGGAGAGCCTGCTCTGCCTCAAGCGGGCGGGGGCGGATGTCATTTTTACGTATGCGGCGCTGGAGGCGGCCAGGCTGCTGGGCGAGGCGTAGCGAAGGCGGGATCCTCGGTAGCGAGGGAAGCTCCCCAAACACTGCCCGCGCCGCAAGAGCATTGTGCCTCTTGCACAGCAGAACGGTGTTGCTTTCGGTAGCCGGCCCGCCGAGCGCATGCGGTAGCAGGTGCTCGAATTCGAGGAACCGCCGCTCCGTGCAGCGACGGCCCGTCTCGTCCACGAACGTGCAGCACCCCCGTCGCGCTCCCACACGGCGCGGCGGACCCGGGCGGGAAGATGGCGGGAGGGTTTCGGCGGGACCGCCGTCGCGCCCGGCTCGCTCGGCTCAAAGACCCCGCTGGCGCCACTGGCTTCGGAGGGCGCAGACGACTCCGGGCAAGACTGGGCCACAGCATTGACCTCATGCACTCGCCCCGGATCCTGTTCGGCTCCCGGTTCGCCCCGCATGGCTGGCCTGCTCGCCACGCGCGCGCGGGACTTCACCGCGAACCGCCGCTTCTACTCGGATCCTCACTCCGAAACTTCATGGATCATGCCGGGCGGCCATGCCGGCCCATTGGCCATTTCGGAGCGATCCCGACTCCTGCCTGCTCGCCGCTCCCCTCAATCCCCCCGCAGCATCTGCATGATCTCACAGTACGTCCCCCGCACCGCGCTCACGACTTCCTTGTACCGGCTCATCAACACCTCCGCCGCAGGGACCGTGTCCCGCCGGTGCAGGCCCATCCGGCGCGCGAGCTGCGACAACCCCGGCGAGCGCGCGTCGATGACGCTGGTCCCCGCGCCGCGCAGCACGTGCATGCGCTGCTCGAGGCGGCGCAGGAACAGGTAGCCTTCTCGGAACGTCTCGTAGTGCGAAGTCCGCAGGTAGCCGGCAGCGTGCAACGCTTCGAGAGCCTGCAGCGTGTCGGGTGTGCGCACGCGTGCGTCCGTTCCGTAGCGCATCTGCAACCACTGCGTCGCAAACTCGATGTCGAGCAGGCCCCCACGGCCAGTCTTCAGGTCGTAGCGGCCCTCGTGCTCGCGTCCGAGCTCGTTTTCCATGCGCATCCGGATCCGATGCATCTCGTCCACATCGGTCGGGCCGCGTTCGTAGGCGGCCGCGTGGACCACCCGCATCACGCGCTCGCCCAAGGCGAGGTCGCCCGCGCAGGGCCGTGCCCGGATCAGCGCCTGCCGCTCCCATCCGGCACCCGAGGAACGAACGGACGGGGCGAGCTCCGAGCTCGGCGCCTGGTCCACGGCAACCTTGTGATAGCGGGCGAACGATTCCAGGGAGGTGACCAGCATTCCGTGCGAACCGGAGGGTCGGAGCCGGGTATCGAGCTCGTAGCCGCTCCCTGCCGCATGGGCGGTCGATAGCAGCCGTATGATGCGCTGGGCCACACGCACGAAGTGCACGGACGGGTCGCTGTCCGTAGGAGCGGCCTCCGGCTCGTAGATGAACAGCACGTCCAAGTCCGAGCCGTATCCGATCTCGCGCCCTCCGAACTTGCCCATCGCGATGACCACGAGACCCCGCGCGCCAGCTCCGTGCACGAACGCCACGGTCCGCGCCATGATCTCGTCCGCCAAGTCGCTCAAGCAACGCGTCGCGCCGCGCAGATCGATGGCGCCTGCCAGATCGGCGATGGCCACGTCTAGCATCATGCGCTGTTTGGCGCGGCGCAGCGCTGCCACGAAGCTCTCGACCGGGTCGTCCTCTTCCGCCGAGGGAGCTCTGTGCTGAGCGAGCTCGATCTCCTCCTGAACGAGACGCGCGGGCTCGCTCACCTTGAGGGCGCCGAGCAGCACGAGGTCCGCGAGATCGGGATGGCTGACGAGCGCGTCACCGACCATCGTGCTCGCGCCAAAGACCGTCACGAGGCGGTTGACGGCAAGCTCGTCCTCGGCCAACACCGAGTAGTAGGCGTGCGCGATCCTGAAGCGACCGAGAAACGCGCGCAGGTAGCGCACGGCCTGCTCCGGGTCCGGAGACTCTGCGACCGCCGACAGGATCAGACCGCCGAGCCGAGGGTACCGCTCGCGCGTCAACTCGCCGAAAAGACCGTCCGGCCGCCCGAGTGCTGCCAGGTGCTCGCCCATTTCGGCACTTCCGAACTCACGCTCGGCCGCCACGACGAGGTCGCTCGGCTCGACGCCCCCCGCGACTTGGGAGAGCAGCGCGCTGTAGCGAGCCGGCGGCTCCGGCGCTTCGGGCGCGAGCTCGTCGAACAGAGAAGCTACGGTTTCGCGCGCGCGAGCGAGCTCTCGGCCGAGGTCGCGCTCGTCGACGAAACCGAGCGTTCTGGCAAGCCGGCCGAGGTCGTCGGGCTCGTCGGGAAGCAGATGGGTCTGGGTCCCTTCCATCCATTGAACCCGGTGCTCGACGCGCCTGAGCAGCAGGTACGCGTCCGAGATGAGCCTGGATTCGCGGTCGGTCACCAGGCCACTACCGCGCAGTCGCGCCAAGGCCTCGAGCGTCCCGGTCACCCTGAGGTTCGGGCTACGTCCCCCCCAGATGAGCTGCAACGTTTGGACGAAGAACTCCGCCTCGCGGATCCCTCCGGGCCCGAGTTTCAGATCGCGCTCGGGCGCTCGGCTCAACTCTGCGCGCGAGCGCTGCAGGAGCTCCGCCAGGGCCGTGGCGATGTGCGGATCGACTTCCCGCCGAAAGACGAAAGGAACGACGACCTCCTCGCGGAAGCTGCGCGCCAGCGCGGCGTCACCGGCCACGGCGCGGGCACGAAGTAGTGCCGCGCGCTCCCAGAGCCGACCCCAAGTCTCGTAGTAGCGCTCCAGCGCCAGCAAGGAATTGACGATCGGTCCCCGCGAGCCTTCGGGCCGCAACCGCAGGTCCACGCGCCACACCATGCCGTCGGCGGTGGGTTCTTCGATGTGCGCGACCACGCGTCGCGCCACCCGCGACCAGTGCTCGTGCAAGCCGAGCTCGCTCGTGCCGTCGTCGGTGTCGTAGATGAACTGGATGTCGACGTCCGAACCGGCGTTGAGCTCGTTGCCTCCGAGCTTGCCGAGACCGACGACAACGGATCCGGACAGGCCGCCGTCTTCCCGGCGCGGCTCACCGAAACGGCGGGCCATATAGAGCGAGGCTTCGGCGAGTGCTACTTCGAGCGCCACGTCGGCGAGCCTGCTGAGCTCCAGGGCTGTCTCCGGCAGCCCGGCGCCCCCGAGCGAAGTGGGTACCAGCTCGCGCACGGCGACGCGCACTTTCTCCGTCCACACCATGCGACGCAGCTCACGGGCCACCCGTTCGCCGTCGCTCAGGTCACCGACGGCCCCGAGCGTTCTACCGAGCAGGTCCGGCCTGCGGCGCGGCAGTCGCCAGCCTTCTTGCGCCAGGCGCGTGACCGCCTCCAGCTGCCAGGCGGTCCTTGGGGCCAGAGGCGGAAACGCGCAAGCAAGCAGCACGGCAAGGCCTGTGCCGTCGCCACCGCGGCCGTAGTCACCCAGAGCCGCGCGCGCTCGATCAGCATCGATGCTTCGGCCGAATTCGAGCAGCGCTTCTGATGTAGGCGAGTCCACGTCAGCGCGAGCTTAGCGCCACTCCGCCGCCCGTAGCCAAACCGCGAGCACGGTGGGCCTCGGGGCCGCGCCCGTTGTCTCTGGATGGAATCGGGCCCGGGGACGCCGGAGCGTACCGATTTTCCGGCCCCCGATGACGTGGCAGGCGTACGCTTGTGCATGCCGCGCATGCTGAGGAGGACCCGGTTGATGACAGTCCGGTGCTTCGGTCGTGCTCTCATGGGGGTTTGGGCTTTGATGGGCACCTTGGGCTGCGGCGGCGGCTCGAGCCATCCCGCCGCAACCGGAGAGACCGGCACCGGGGGTACGGGGATGTCGGACACGACGAACGGCGCCGGCCAGGTCGGCGCCGCAGCTGCGGACAAGGGGGGCCAAGGGCCTTGCGGCCCGGTGGACTCGACGCTCGCCGACGCCGATGCCGCCGACCTGTTCGCGTTCGAGAAGGTGCCGACCTTCGACCTGTATCTGCCGGCAGAGAGCTGGACCGCACTGCAGAAGAACGCTCGCGAAGAACAGTACGTCGAAGCGCAGGCCTGCTTCGAGGGCCGCTCGGTCGGGCGCATCGCCATGCGCTTCAAGGGCAGCTATGGCTCGCTCTACGGCTGTTTCGACGAGGCGGGCAATAACACGTGCCGCAAGCTCGGAATCAAACTCAAGTTCGACGAGTACGTCACCGACCAGCGCTTCCACGGGCTCAAGCGGCTCTATCTACAAGGCAACCGCTACGATGACTCGTACCTGCACGAGAAGCTTGCCTACGACACGTACCGCGCGATGGACATCCCCGCGCCGCGCGCTGCGTGGGCCATCGTTCGGGTCAATGACGAGCTCCAGGGTCTGTTCGGCATGGTGGAGGCGATCGACGGCAGGTTCAGTTCCGATCGCTGGCCAGACCACGGCAACGGCAATCTCTACAAGGAGGCCTGGCCCATCCACCCGGACGCGCAGTACGCGATCGACCATCTCGAGACCAACGAAGAGGAGGCCAAGGTCGAGTCTTTCGTGGCCTTCTCCGAGGCCATGGATGCCGCCGCCGACAAGGACCTGCGCACGACCCTGGGGCAGCACATGGATCTCGATGCCCTGGCTCGCTACATGGCCGTGGACGACGCCATCGCGAACTACGATGGCATCACGGCCTACTACACCTCCGAGGACGCGGAATGGGCCGGCAACCACAACTTCTTCCTGTACGAGGACGAGGCTGCGCCTGGCCAGTTCACCATCATCCCGTGGGATCTCGAATCGACCTTCACGACCAACAGCGGCTTCGGCAACGTGCCGCGCTGGACCACCGTGCCGGATGACTGTGGCCAGAACTATGGTGCTTGGGGCGGCAGCAACCTCGTGATCGCCCCGGGCTGCGACCGAGTGTTTCGCGCGATGGCCGCCGATCTCGAAGGCTACCGTGCTGCGGGACAGCAGCTGCTCGACGGCCCGTTTGCGCAGCAGACGCTGCTCTCGACCATCGAGCAGCACACTGAGTTCATCCGGGCAGCCGCAGAATCGGACCCGAACGGGCCTGGAAAGGTCGACTGGGAGACGGCGGTCGCAATGCTCCGCGACGAAATCCCGAAGCTGCGGGCTCGTTTCGAGTACCTGCTGACGGGAAAGTCCTGGGTTGCGTTGGAGATCGACGTGACCCAGATCGCGGACTTCGAGGATCAGGACGACTTCGGCCTGACCATGGGCCCCTCTCTGTACTGTAACCCCAACTCGACGGTGTCCGTGGCCGTCAACACCACCGAGCCCTTGGCAGGCGCCCAGGACTTGGTCCTGAGCTTCGAGTACGCCAACCAACCCGACGACGACTGGGGCCAGTGGACTCAGTTCACCATCCCGCTCACGTCAGGCTCCAACGACCTCACCTCGTTCACCGGCGTACGCATGTGGCTGAAGGCGGACCAGGCTCGGACCCTACGCTTGGACATCGAGAGCCCCAACAACTCCGCCAGAGAGCAAGGCGTTCGGTTGGGATGGGACGTTCCAGTAGGCCAGACAGCCAATCAGGTGGACGTGAAGCTCGCAGAGGCCGCAGTACCGTCATGGGCCGGTGATCAGGGTCTCGACCCCGGAGACAACCTGGCCGACATTGTCTCCGCCGCGTCGGGCTTGGTCTTCCATCCGCAATGCGCGGGTCGAGCGAATGACGGCCAGCTCCCGGACGGCACCACGGATCCGGGCTTCCTCGAGATCGATGACATCGAGTTCTACCAGTAGGCTCGCCCGCCCAGTACCCTGTCTCCAAGACAGCAACGCTTTTCCTGGCTCAGACGGGGGGCATTCGCCGCAGGATTCGATGGCTTCGTTCCGTTCGAGGCCGTCTAGTCCTACTGCCGGAAACTTCCAGAAAGCCCGCCCGCCAAGCTCGGTTTCTGGCGAAGTTTCGCGAGAACCGGAGCGGAGCGTA
>JAFGIS010000616.1 GCA_016929495.1 Polyangiaceae bacterium
CGACGAGCAGAGGCATCGGACCGCGCCGTTCGGGCGCGCCGTAGGACGCCAGGTTCGGCACGCGCAGATCGGTCAGCAAGGGGATCGCCGGGCTTGGCGCCGTGGGCGGCTTGGGCACGATGGTGCGACCGCGCCGTGAGAAAATCGACGTGCCGGCTGACTCCGCTCGGCGGAAGAGCTCTTTGGCAGGGAGCGGGTCCGTGGGGGCCTGAACCAGGATGCCGTCGTCACGTAACACGCGAGCAAACGCTGCGTGGCACGCGTCATTGGCCGCTGGCTCCAGGTACACGCCGACGTTGCGAAACAGGACCACATCGACCGACCCCGGTTCGAGCCGCGCCGCCATTTCCAGAATCGAGAGATGTTGGAAGTCGACGGTGGTGCGATACTCCGGTCTCACGCGGTGGCGTCCGCGGCCCTCCACGATGAAATAGCGCTGAACCAGCTCCGGCCCGACGCCACGCAGCGACCAGTCTCCGTAGAGCGCCTTGCGAGCCACGGACAGTGCCTGCTTGCTGATATCGCAAGCACAGATCTTCACGCCCTGTGCGAGCGGCCCCAGACGCTCGGTCAGCATCATCGAAACGCTGTAGGCTTCCTCACCGGTCGAGCAACCAGCAGACCAGATCCGGGGATCCGGTCGACCTGGCCCGACTCGAGCGCTCAGGTGAGCCACCACGGTTTCCAGCTGCTCGCGGTGGCGGAAGAAGAACGTCTCCGCCACGGTGAGCTGGCCCGCGAGCTCCCGCAGCAGATTCGGGTCGGCGCACACCCATTCGTGAACTGCCCCACCTCTGGAGCCCAGACCGCAGGAGGCGAGCAGACCCCGCAATGCTCGCGGCAGGTCTTCGCTCCAGCTCGCGCGCGGACGCAGGCCGAATCGTCGAGTCAACGCGTTCTCTAGCGTCGCTTCAGTCATCGGTGTCAGTCTGCCGGAGCCGCGTCCATCCCAAGGCCTGTCGTTGACGGGGGCAAACGCCCTCGTTCGATACGGACCGAGCGGGACTGCCGCACCAGTACCAAACGGACAAGCCAGCTCGCGCGATAGAGCGCCGGTCTGAATCGTGGAACGGTCCTCGCCTGCGCGAGCCCCCGACCGGGCGAGGGCTCGCACTGTCGAGGACCTTTGGCCTGGTCTGACCGACGCTCGCCATGGTTCTCCGGCAGCGTTCCGTGAAACGGAACGCTGCTCCAGAGCGCCGGTCTGAATCGTGGAACGCCGTGGCCTGCGCCGTTCACGCTGACGGCCGCAGGAGGTAGCGCGCCACGGCTTCCACGAGCTTGTCGTGTTCGAGCTCGCCCTTGATGAGGTATTCGTCCGCGCCTGCGGCAGCGCCCTTGGCGATGTCCTCCTCGCCGGCCAGCGCTGTCACCAGAATGACAGGCAGCGCGCCGAGCCTCGGATCCGCGCGCACACGCCGCGTGAGCTCGAATCCGTCCATGTTCGGCATCTGAACGTCGGCTACGAGCAGGTCGACCTCACGCTCGCCGAGCAAGGCCCAGGCCTCCCGCCCGTCCACGGCGACATCGACGTCGTATCCGGCGGAGGCCAGGATGTTGCGCTCGAGTGTGCGGCTCGTCAGCGAGTCGTCCACCACGAGAACCTTGGGTCGGCGAGCCTCGACACGCGAGCCATCTCGGGAGCGCGCGGCCGACCGCGGACCGTCGCGCGGCGTGTCCAGGACGAATTGGGGGTCCAGAGACAGGGCCGTCGAGCCGCTGGGCAGGACGACGGCCCCGTTGATCCCGTAAACGTACTTCAGATTCCAGGGTAGGTGCTTCACCACGCATTCGTGCTCGTCGAGCACCTCGCCCACGACCAGGCCGGCCCGCCGCCGTCCGACGGCGGCCACGATGACGCTGAGCACGTCGTTCGCCCGCGGCCGAGCGCGCACGGACCGGTCGAGCCAATGCACCGCGATGGGCTCACAGTCGGCGACCGGCACGACATCCTGTCCATCCGCACGTCGAACGTCGTCCCGTTTGACGCGCACCGCGCGTTCGACGAGGTCCGTCGGCAGAACGTACGTGACGCCTTCGGCTTCGACCAACAGACCGCGCATGGCCAGAACGCTCATCGGGACGCTCACGCGAGCGGTCGTCCCGTCGCCGTAGCCGCTCGACTCGACCGTGCACTCCCCGCCCAGCTGACGTACCGCGTCGCGCACCGCGGAAAGCCCGACGCCCCGCCCGCTGATCGTGCTCACCCGCGAGGCCGTGGAGAATCCGTCGAAGAACAGGAGATCGAGCTTGTCCGCGGGCAGCATGCGGTCGGCCTGGGCCCGGGTGATGATCCCCTTGTCGATGGCGGATTGAGCCACTTCCTCGGGAACCAGGCCCTGGCCGTCATCGCGCACCTCGAGGACCACTCGTGCGCCCACCATCCGCGCGTCGATGACGATCCTGGCCTGGGCTGGTTTTCCGAGAACGTACCGCTCCTCGGGCCCTTCGATGCCGTGATCCACGGCATTGCGCAACAGATGCAGGAACGGATCCCTCAGCTTGTCGAGCACCTGCTTGTCGAGCTCGGTATCGCCGACATTGACGTCAAGGGTCACCTGCTTGCCGAGCAACTGCGCGCATTCGCGCACGACCCGCCGCCAGAAGGGCGCCACGGTGGCCAGCGGCACGGTCCGAACCCGCCGCACGCAGTCACCGAGCTCGCTCACCCGTCGCACCAGCGCGTTCTGCGTTTCGCGCTGTGTGCGCACCAGACCCACGAGCTCGCGCAGCGGGCCCTCGCACGCGCTGGAGGCCTCACCGGACGACGCGAGGGCTTCCGCCAGTCCGCCGACCGCCCGCTCCAGCGCGCGTGTGCTGTCGCCGATTCGCCCTCGTAGCACGATCATCTCGTCCACGTGGCCCGCAAGCTCATCGAGCCGTGCTGCCGGGACGCGCAGGTGGGTGACGGTAGCGTGGGTCGGCAGCGCCTCCGCCTGGGGCCGGGCCGGAGCCGTGGACGGGGTCGATTCCGGCGGGTTGGCATCGGACCCGCCCGATTCGGCCGGCGCGGGCACACCGGCGCCAGGCGACGGGGGCGCGGCAGAGGCCTGAACCGTGGAAGGCTCGAGCCGGGCCGCGTACTGGCGGGACTGTTCGAGCAAGCGCTGACCGAGCTCTCGTGCTTGTTCGGCGAGCGCGGGGTCGCATTCGTGTCCGGCTTCACACAGACGCTCGATGAGCGAGACCGCGCTCAGAACAGCGCTGCAGAGCTCGTGGGGCGGCGCGGTGCTCGAAACCGCACAGGGCCCCAGCGCATCCTCGAGCGTGTGCGCGAGCGAAGACAGTTCCTCCAGCCCCACGGAGCCCGCGGCCCCTTTGATGTTGTGCGCGAGTCTGAGCGCCGCCTTGGCGGCATTGCGCAGCTTCGATCCCTGCGCGGACCCCAGCTCGCTGGCGAGCTGCGCGAGCTCGTCCAGGGCGTCGGCCGCCTCGGTCCGAAAGATGTCGAGCAGAGCACGCGTGGCGTCGTCGGTCATGTCCGAGAGGATCCCTAGACTAGCAGGTTGGTCGCGACGCCGGGGAGCCCTGTTATTTCCAGATTTCTAGGATGAGCACGGACGCCGCTTCGCTGTCAGGATATTGACTTCGGTGTCTGCCCTGCAGAGGCGCTGGACGCAGCGGTGCGCTGCTGTCAGGATAGGTTCCTGCAGGGATCCCGCGTGAGCGAACAGGAAACGGTCCGGGTACTTATCGTCGACGACTCGGCAACGGCCCGGGCGGCGCTGCGTGAAGCCTTTGCCGGCGAACCAGGCATTCAGGTCGTCGGCGAGGCGGCCGACGCACCGTCCGCGCTGGCCAAGGTCCAGCGGCTGAAGCCGGACCTGGTGACGATGGACGTGTACATGAAGGGGTGCAGCGGGCTCGAGATCTCGGCCGAGATCATGCACGCCCACCCCACGCCGATCCTCATGGTCACCGGCGTGGATCCCAAGGACCCGTCGCTCGTGTACGAGGCGTTGCGCGTGGGAGTGCTGGAGGTGTGTGGCAAGCTCCCGGCTCCTGCGAGCGTGACGTACGTCCAACGACGGGCGGAGCTCGGACGGCTGGTGCGCTGTCTCGCCAAGGTACCGGTCGTCCGCCGGCGCCGGCCCGCGCCCCGCGAAGCGCCGAGCCCCGAGGCGCGCGTGCTCAAGACGCCGTCGCTGATCCCGCCGCAGATCGTCGTCATCGGGGCGTCGACGGGCGGACCGCCCATCGTGTGCGAGCTATTGAAGCAGCTGCCCACATCCTTCCAGATCCCCGTGGCGCTCGTGCAGCACATGGCCGACGGCTTCACCTCCGGATTCGCCCGCTGGCTCGAGGGACAAACCGGCCGTCGCGTCACCATCGTCACCGAACGCACCGCGCTGGAGCCCGGCGTCGTCTACATCGGCACCGAAGGTCGGCACTTCGAGGTCGTCGGCCCCAGCCACGTCGCCACCTTCGAGGGCCCGGAGCACAACTACCATCGTCCGTCTGCCGACATCCTGTTCCGTTCGGCGGCGATCCACTTCGGCTCCGCGGTCATCGGCGTGATCCTGACGGGCATGGGCTCCGACGGGGCCGACGGGATGCGGGCGTTGTTCAATGCGGGGGCGTGGACGTTTGCGCAGCATCCATCGACGTGCGCGGCCGATGGGATGCCCAGGACGGCCATCGCCAATGGAAGCGCGCGGTTGGTGCTGATGCCGGAGGAGCTCGCGGGGGCGATGGTGAGGGCGGGGACGCGGGGGAGTGGGGCGTAGAGAGGTTTGCGGGCGGAACGAATGGCTCATGAACCCGGCGTCTGGAACGTCGCGGCGACACGCCGGACGAGACGGTCGAAGCTCGGGCAGGTGCTGCGCGTCTTCCTTCTTGCTTCCGCTGTGCCCCAGGTGAGTTGCCCGAGCAGTCGATCTCGCTCGTCGGGTGTGGGCTTGTTTGCTGGGCTCGGAAACCCCAACGCTTGCGCCGCAGCGGACAAGAGCGACTCGATGTTGTCGCGAAGGAACACAACCTCGTAGTCGCCAGGCGCGTCTTGCTTCAACCTGGCTGCCACGCCCGACATGCAGTTGGGAACGTTGTCCTTGGAGGGCCAGAGTTCGTGCGTCTTGTCTCGATCGAACACGGCAAAGAGCTGGCCCGAATCCAGGATCCGATGCGCCTTGCCGCGAAGCTCTCGAAGGACGTTGCCGTTGCCCTTGAGCGGGATCGAGTTGAGCCGATCGCTGAGCTCCTCGCGAGTGCCGACTTCGTCGTCGACCAGACAGGCAACCAGAAGCGCATGGGGGCCAAACCCTTTGGCCCGAACGCCGCGCTGATCTTCCCACAGCACCGTGATCTGCATCACGGCTCCTCCGGAAGGGCTTCAACCGACGTGAACACCTGTGGCGCGTACCCGTCCGCCCGAAGCGAGCCGAGCCCGCGGTAGTCCGTGAGCCACTTCGCGAGCTTGGCGCGATCGGGGCGGAGCAACCTCACTGCCCGTCGTTCATCCAACTCGCAGAGTCGAACGGCAGAGGCAGGGTCCTCGAGACCATCCAACAAGCGGTCCGAGTGAGTGGCGACGACGATCGGGGCCACCCTCGATGCGTCCTCGAGCATCCAGGTCACCCTGGCCAGGAGCTCGGGATGAAGGTGAAGCTCGGGTTCATCGAAGACGAGTAGCGAGCTCTCCGGGTGGAACTCGCAGAGAGCGACAAAGCAGAGGTAGGCAACTTGACCCTCCGAGAGCAGTTCAGCAGGCATGGGAGTGTCCGGAAATGCACCCCAGACCACCTCGAGCTCGATACTTCCGCGCCCTACCGGAGAGAGCACCAGGTCTCGAAGGTCATCTCCCAGTCCCAGACGCGCGCGCTGGAGTATCCGTTGCCAGCCCCCATCGCCGCGATTTCGGAGCACCTGGAAGGCGCTGGGAAGGTTGACACCGAATCGCGACAGCTTGGTCGTGGGTTCCACGACACTGGGCCACCGAGGGCCAGCGCTGAGATTGAGCTCGCGACTCTGCCATAGCGGGCGGGTTTCGAAGGAAACGTGCAGGCGAATGGCATCCAGAGCGTCGAGCAAACGCTTCAGTGCGGGCTGCGACGAGAGCTCGAGCCATGGCAGCGCCAGTGCCTGTTCCGCGACCGTGAACGGTTCACCATCAGTGCCCACGATGCCCTCGCCATTCCTGATCTTGCGCTGGCTGGGGTCGAAGATCCGAACGGACTTCCCCTGACGCTTCATCGCGTGGAGGGGCTCGATTGCATTCCGGTCGGCGCGTACGTCAATGGATTCAGCGACCACTTCCGGTGAGCTGCCCACGTAGGCCATGGTGAAGTCGTAGTCGACGCGCGGCCCGCCTCCCTCGATGCTGATCCCTAGCTGGAGCTCTTCGCATCCCCGTCTGAGCAGGGAACGGAGATCCCCGTGACGCTTCAGTACAATGTCGGGCACATGCGAGATGCGCTTCGCCGCATGGTGAACGATCTCGAGTGCTTCGACGATGGTGCTCTTCCCGCTGCCGTTGTCACCGATGAGCACGCGCAGGCCGTTGATGTCCAGCGCCATGGACTCGATGGCGCGCATCCCTCGGATCCGCAGCTCGGTGATTCGGTCGGTGCTCATGGGACTGCTCCGGTGACTGGTGCCAAGTCGCTGCTCGGACACTTCAGTTGATACCCGTTGGGAAGCCGTTGGGCAGGTTCTTGGAGCGTCGCGCCGTGGCTCGCGGGCGCAGCTGGGCTGCACACGCCGTATTCCACGGCCAGGATGGCTTCAAGGTGGCACGTATCTGAGGTCCCGGCTCACGGACCGGGTCACCCAAAACGAACCCTCAGACAGCATGGTCCCGGCGGTTCCAGTCGGTCCCCGTGCTCGCTCCACCAGTGGCCGGCGTTCCGCCCGTGGCGGTACCACCCGTGCTCGGCGTACCGCCTGTTGCCACTTCGGACGAAGTGCCTCCCTCCGAGAACTCACCGCCGGTCGCACTTGCGACGGCGGCTCCACCCGCAGGGGCCCCGGCCGCATTCGACGTCTCGCCGTCTTCATTGGCTGCGAAACAGCCAACGACTGCCCATGCCAACAGCGGAGCGAACAGAACTGTTTTCGTCGCGTGATTCTTCACTTGTGGTCCCCTGCTGGAACGGGAGCCATCACACGCAGTGACGAGCTCAACGATGCCATCATCCAACTGAGTGCAGCACGTTGGCGCTGCGAGACGCATGCCCGAACTCCGACCGTCTGGCAGTCACTCCGGCTTTCGTGAGAAGGTTGTTCGCGGCGCTCCTCGGTCTCGCGCACGCCCTTGGAGCGATTCGCTGGACGTTGCGCCGTTCGGCATGTTCCATTTATGACATGGTCGTGAGCGGTCCGGTAGGGAGGGTACTGGTTTCCCCCCTGCACGTTGGCGCGTGAGTTGAAAATTCCCGTGACATGCGCATTCTTGTCGGAGCCAGCGACACTGGTAGCGGTCAAGACTTGTCCTGGCTTCGGTGAAGCTGCGTCTCCCGTGCTGTGCCGAAACTCGGGCGGCCAAGAACCAGGCAGCATCGCAGTAGTAGAACTTGAGCATGCCACCGAGGCGTCCACGACATTGAACGGGCCCTACAGCGTTCTCGTTGGCGGCTCGTGGCACGATGAGCTGGTTGTCCAGCGACTGTTGGTTTCTTTCCTCGTGGTAGTGTTCGATGTACGCGGCGATGATCCTTCGCAGATGGGCCTCGCCGAGCGGAACGATCCGGCGCAGGCACTCGTCCCGTATGGGACGTACGAATCTCTCGGCGCCTCCGCCATGTTGCCGGTCTCGCTCCGCTCGACCGAACATGGGGCCCTCGTTCAGATTGGGACTTCTAGTCCTACTGCCGGAAACTTCCAGAAAGCCCGCCCGCCAAGCTCGGTTTCTGGCGAAGTTTCGCGAGAACCGGAGCGGAGCGTA
>JAFGIS010000617.1 GCA_016929495.1 Polyangiaceae bacterium
ATGGCCGGCGGACACCCCCGCTCTCGCAACGAGCTCTTGGCCACGTTCATGCAGACCATGAGCGTTGGTTGCCTTGCTGCCACAGGCACGCCCCAGGGCCGCCTCGGACCTTGCGAGCAAGCAGTTCCGGCCCGACCACCCATCGGTTCGGCTTGCCGGCAAGCCGTCGAAGGGCCTTCGTGGTCGCTGCTCGCTTGCCGGCAAACAGAACCAAGGCTCGACAGCCCTGGGCCAGCTTGCCCGCAAGCTCAATCCACCCTCGGGCACTTGGTAGGTCCCTGCCAGCAAGGATCTTCGGCGGGGTCGGCCATGCAGAAAGCTTGCCGGCAAGTCAGCCACGTGCCTCGCGTGCCCACACGACTTGCCGGCAAACCAGCCCGGGGCACCGGCCGTCCCGTGTGATTGCCGGAAAGCCCCCGACAGCGGGCTCACGTCACTTTTCTAGCAACTGGGTGTGAACCGGAGCCGATAAGGAACAGTAGATGAACCCCGTTTGGGTTCTCGATGCGCTGAGCATGACCCGATGACTCCCTCCCAACCCATCCTGACGCCGACCCACGGCTCCCCCCGCTCCGCGGCGGCCTACGAACAGCTCCTGCCGGGAATCCTGGCGGTCGCCGAGGCGAGTATCCCGCCCATACTCATCGATATCCCCACGGCCGTGACCAGGGTGCTCGGCGCCCTGCCCCGGATCCGGGCCTTGAGGCCCGAGATCGTCGAAACCTTTCGCAAGTTCGACTTCGCCGAGTTCGACAGGCTCGAGCAGTACACGCTCGCGCTGAGCCACGCTCACGCGCTGCACCGGGCGGCCCATAGGCCAAAGCCGTCGCTTTCGGTCGTGGCCGATGAGTTGGTGGGGACCAGGGACGTGCTGCTCACGGACGCTCGGTCGCTCGCCTCCCACCGGCTCATCCAAGCCGAGCGGTTCGCCGGATGCAGGGCCAGGCCCGGCTATCGAGCGTTGGCCTACGACGTGTTGCTGCTGGTCCAGGTGCTCAGGGACGCGTGGAACGAGGTGCACGACCGCACGCCGGTGACGCACGGCGAGCTCGACCAGGCAGCGGTCTCGGCCGAGAGGTTCCTGGCCGCGGTCGGCCTGAGAGACCAGGCTCGGCCCACGGTGGCCGAGGCCACGGTGCTGCGGCGCAAGACGTTTGCTCTGTTCATGCGGGCCTACGCCAAGGCGCGGGCGGCCGTGCAGTACCTGCGTGCCGAAGCCGGCGACGCCGACGAGATCGCGCCGTCTCTGTACGCGGGCCGCGCAGAGCGCAGGAAGAAGGAACGAGAACCCCCGGAGGGGAGCCCTGGCTCATCGGAACCCAGCGGCGACCCGGGCGCCATGTCGCCGCCAGCGGAGCAGTCCGGCGATGACGCGGTGCCGGCTCCCGAACGACCCGCGGCTGCGGAGGCAATGGACCGATCCGATGCGACGGCGTGGCCCGCCTCGGGCAGGGGCACGCCTGCCACCGGGGTTGCGCAGCTGTTCGGCATGCTGCTCGGCGGTCGCGGACCGCCGCGTGCCGAAGCCTGAGGGCGGGGCTCCCGGGCCTGGCTCAAGACCGGGCTCCGGGTACCGCAGTTCAAGGCTGCTCATAGGCTCCCATGTCGACCGTGTCGTTGATCACGCGAGGCCTGCCGTCGAGATCGAGGGGGATCGCTTCGGTCAGGTTTCCGTCGGCATCCAGATCGCTCGAATCCGCCGGCAGCGCCGCGTTGTCACCGTGGTCGACGCACTCGGATCCGGCGGCAAGCCGGACGTCATAGATGTAGTACATCGTACCGCTTGCGGCCGTGGACGCGGCATCGCTCCAGACGGTCAGGGTATGGGTGGTATTGGCGATGATCGGCAGGCGCACGGACTTGCCCGTATCCGGCTGGATGAACATACCGACGAGCTCGCCTGGTGCCCAAGGCGCAAGCGCGTTGGTGAACGTCGTCTGCAGAGTAGCGGCCGAGTACACAGGGTCCTCTGTCCAGGAGCCCGACGGGGCCCGATAGGCGGCGAACGGCGTGGTGGCCGTATCGATGTTGCCGCCGTCGTCGGTGCCGCAGCCGGTGTTCCAGGCCGCGCTTCCGCCGCAGGTGTGCACGTTCGAGTGGGAGAAGGTCATGCCCGAGCCGCTGATTTCGCTGATGGTCGAGCCAACGTAGTTGCCCCATATCAGAGCATTCACAAGCTTCGGACTGCCTCCCGACGCGCGCACACCGCCGCCATAACTGGTGCTCCCGGCTGCCGTGTTGCCGAAGACAGTCACATTGGTCAACATCGGATTGCCCGCACTCACACCAATACCGCCACCGTAGACGTAGAGACCGGTTGCCATGTTGCCTACGAAGGTCGTGTTGACCAGCTGCGGAGCCCCACCAGCGATGAACATGCCGCCGCCGTAGGCTGGGGAGCCGTTCGGAAAATCCGCATGATTGCCTCCAAAGGTAACATCAGTCAGTTTCGGACTGCCGCCGCTGACGTACAAGCCGCCTCCCCCTCCGTTCGAGGAAGTCGCATTGCCGACGAATACTGCGCGAGTGATCACCGGATCTCCGCTGGGATTGCTCATCCCGCCACCACCGTAGGTGGCCTGATTGTCGACGAACGTTACACCCGTCAATGTCGCATTGCCGCTGGCGTTGTAGAGACCACCCCCTTGGCTTCCCGCTCGGTTCCTCGCGAAAATTACCTCCACGAGCTCCTCGGTCGTGTAGCTGCCTGCAGCGTTGTAGAGGCCGCCGCCGGCGCCGCTCGCGGTATTCGAGACGAACCTCACGTTGGCGACTCGCAGTCCGTCGCAGGCCAGGTTGTACAGGCCTCCCCCCTGCTGCTGCTCGGCCGCAGACCCGTTCGCGTTGCCGCCGGTGATGGTCAAGCCATCGAGCACGGCGTCTGTGGCACCGACGACGACGTGGTAGGTGTTCTCGTCGCGGTTGGTGGGGTTGCCGCTCGTGTCGAAGCCGTCGTTGGCGTCGAGATCGCCGCTCAGAACCGTCAGGCTCGGATCGACCGGGTCGTCCCGGTCGGCGAGCGTGGCCTCCGTTCCGTGGAAGCCTCCGTAGAGCGCCACACCGTTCGTGAGATAGAAATACGTCGTCCGGCTCCCGCCGCTTGCCGCAGGGGTATACGTGCCTTGCGCGATCCAGATCTGGTCATCGGGCCAAAGCAAGTAGTTGGTCAGGGCCTCCTGGAGCGTGGCGAAGGCGGTGGCCCAGCTCGTGCCATCGCCTCCTGCGCTGTTCTGGTCGACGTACCAGATACTCCCTGGTGTTGGCCCTCCGCCACCGGTGCCGCCTGTCGGACCTCCACCTGTTGCCGACGAGCCGCCGCTGCCGCCGCTCGTGCCTCCGCTGCTGCCACCGGTGCCGCCGCTCGTTCCGCCAGTGCTCCCACCGGTGCCGCCGCTCGCTCCGCCACTACTCCCACCGGTGCCACCGGTCGTGCCTCCGGTGTCCCCACCGGTGCCCCCGGTGCTTGCGCCGGTGCCGCCGCTCGCTCCACCACTACTCCCACCGGTGCCACCGGTCGTGCCTCCGGTGTCCCCACCGGTCCCGCCGCTCATGGCTTCGGTGCCGCCACCCGTACCGCCAGTCGTCTTGCCTCCGGTGCTGTTGCTCCCGCCGGTCCCGCTGCTGGTGCCACCCGTCCCGCCCCTGCTCCCTCCTGTCCTACCTCCGGTGCTCTCCGATTGGCTTCCCGCGGCTCCGGACTCTCCGCCCCAGCCGCCAGCGCCGGCGAGGTCTGTCGGCTCGCCGCCAGAACCAGCCAGGCTGCTCGATCCGCCGAAACCCTCGCCGTTGTCCGTGCCGCCCGATTCAGCCCCGCCCTCACTCCCGCTTGCACCTGCCAACCCGGGCCCGCCCGCAGTCTCATCCGTCCCCTCCATACCCGCTTCGCCGGTTCCTGCGTTGCTCGAATCACTGCGCGCATTCGTGCCACCCGAGCCAGTCTTCCCGCCCTTGCCCCCTGCGGATGCTCCACCCTCCGCGCCGGCACCCCCTGCGCCGAGCAAATCGTCGTCAGCACCGACCTCGCCGGGCTCCGCGCACACCTTCGACGTCGTGCACACCTGGCCGGTGACGCAGTCACGATCGGCCTGACATTCGTTCCGGCACTCACCGTCCGCGGCGCAGACCAGGGGATCATCGCAGTCGGAGTCGTATTCGCAGCCCTTCTCGGAGGGAAGCTGACAGACGTATTCGCCCGCGGCGACTTCGATGCAGCGGCCGCCCGAGGGACAGTCCTTGGTGGTCTCGCACTGCTGGTGGCAGTGCCCGAAGCTACAGACGAGACTTCCCTCGCAATCGCTGTTCTGGACGCACCCGTCGGACAGCTGCTTCTTGTGTTCGTCGCTTCCGCAACCCGCGGCCGGGGCAAGCGCGATGCCGAGTGTCGAGAGCGCCAGAAACCATGTCAAACGATTCATCGTCAGCTTCCTTTGCCTGTCGGCCGCTACGGCGTCCTGTGTCACCGCGTGGGACCCTCAAGAACTCCTGAACACCTGACGCACCGCCCGATGCCGCGCACACCATCCGAGTCGAACGCACCCTTTCTCGAACTGGGGTCCGAAGTCAAGCACTCCCGCTTCCGGTGGACGGGTGCTCGGCCCAGGCTGGATTCCTGCACACATGGCGGTGACGCACCGCGACAGGGTGCCAAGAACCATCAGAGCTCGGTCGAGCCGAAGACGAACAGCCGCTGCCCGTTGCCCGCCGCGAAGTCGGACGGAAACTCGCGCGTTCCGGGCTTGAACCCTGAGAGCCTACCGCTCGAGGTCGACTCGTCGAGTTCGTAGATACCATAGAAGCTCTGACCCACTGCATCGGGCGCGTTGGAGTCCGTGATGGTGCCGCTGAGCCGGCTGGGGACCGGTGTCTCGTCACAGCTGACCCTGAGCGAGTACCGTTCCGGACTGCCGCCCGTGATCGAGATCTCGCCGTCGATGTGGTCGTCCCGCACGACGAACTTGGCGCTTCCTCGAGTATCGCCGTACGGGTCGATCTCCAGACCGTCCCAGATGCCTTCGATTCTGGCGCAGGATTGGGACGAGTCCCCGTTTGCTTCGCTGCAGCCAGAGAGGGTGAGGCACAGAAGCGCGCCGGCGAAGGCGAGTCCGGAAGTGGTGGGTTTTCGTTTCATTGGGCCATCTCTCCTTGTGGGCGGATCCACGAAGCCCGCGTCCTGCTCACTCGCCGTGCAAGCCGCGGGCCATGACCGCCGAGCACGGGGGGCCGCTGCGCAGCGCGACGGAGCCGTGGTTTTCGGACGGACTAGCCTGCGCCGCGGGCGCAATGGGACTTCGCCACGCACCCTCTCTGTGTCCACTGTCACACGTGTCCAGGGGTGGACACACCGCCTCCACGCCGCTGGCTGACCAGATCGGGCATGGGCCCATGAGTGTTGGCCACCACCCCTGCACGGCGCACCTGACGCGAGCCGCGCCCCTACAGGCTGACCGCTCCCTCGTACGCGCCGAGATCCGGGTGGTCGTCACGCAGGTTTCCGTCGATGTCCGTCGCGGGTGCCACAAGAGGGTCACCCGCTTCCAGCGCCGGGGACCCGACCTTGAGCCGAACATCGCCGCTGGCAGCGTCGACGAACAACGGGTCGTCGCCAGAGTTGCCCGCGCCGGCGAGATAGTCGCCCTTGTTGATGGTGTAGGTGGCCGTGACATCGCCGCCGACCACCTCACCGCCGACGTCGTTCCACAGAATGGAGTTGGCGAGAGTGACCTCGGCGCTCGGCGCGTAGTTGAAGATGGCGCCGCCAACGGCGGAGGAATTCGCAGTGAACGTGCAATGCGTGAGCCCCACGGTTGCATCCTCTTCGTTGAAGATGGCACCGCCTCCCTCTGGCTCTGCCTCGTTGCCGACGAACACGCAGTTCGTGAGCTCCGCGTCCTGGAGGTTGTAGAACGCTCCCGCGTAGCTCGAGCCCGAGTTGTCGAGAAACCAGGAGTGCGTTATTGTGATGTGATAAGCACTCGTTCCGCCGCCGTGGTCGGCTGAATTGCCGGAGAACACACACCTCGTCACTTGTGCATCCGCTCCTTCGTTCGCCACACCGCCCCCCCGGTCGCCCGCCGAGTTCGCCAAGAACTCGGAGCTTTCCACGACACCGTTGGACCCGCTGATGTACAGTCCGCCGCCGCGGCTTGAGCCGCTGGGGCCAGCGGTGTTCGCCGAAAACGTACAATTCGTGACGACCAAGTCAGAACCACTACTGTGCACTCCGGCGCCGCGGCTCCCGGCAGAGTTGCCGGAAAACACGCAGTTGGTCACCACAAAGTCGGACCCAGTGCTGTACGCTCCGCCTCCGTAGTTGCCCGCATTCCCTTCGAACGTCGAGTTCGTCACTAGCAGGCCACTGCCACTGCTGAATAGGCCGCCACCGTACCCACTGTAGGTCTGGTTGGCCGAGAAGATGCAGTTGTTCACGACGACTGCCTCGCTGTCGTTGAACAAGCCGCCCCCATTCCGGTAGTCACCTGATCCGTTCGCATTGCCGTCCGTGATCGTGAACCCATCCAGGGTCGCGCCGTCGGCAGCCGTCACCACATGCCAGGAATTGTCGTCCGGGTCGCCTGGGACTCCAATATCCCCGCTCAAGATGGTCTCGTTGGCCACCCAATCGCGCTGCTCGAACTCCGTTTCATTCCCTGCAAACCCGCCGTACACAGGGGTGTTGTCCTTGAGCACAATGCTGACGGCGGGTACCGCGCTGGTCGTAGGCCGGTAGGTTCCTGCCGCGACCCACACCATGCAGCCCAGCTTCCAGGCCTTGTCGATGCCCGCCTGCACCGTGGCCTTGGCCAGCTCCCACGTCGAGCCATCGTACTCGTCGTCGTCGTTGCCATCGGTTTTCACGTACACGACGCACTCGGGCAAAGGCCCGATGGCGCCGCTGCCGCCGCTGCCGCCCAGACTGGCACCGATGCCACCGAATCCACCGGTTGCACCGCCTGCGCCACCGCTCCCGCCGGTCGTGCCTCCGGTGCTCCCGCCGGTTCCGCCGGTCGTGCCTCCGGTGCCTCCAGTGCTCCCGCCGGTTCCGCCGGTCGTGCCTCCGGTGCCTCCAGTGCTCCCACCAGTTCCACCGCTCGTAGCCTCGCTGCCTGCCGCGCCCCCATCCGTGCCTCCAGTGCTTCCACCGGTACCTCCAGTTGTCCCACCGGTACCTCCGGTGCCTCCAGTGCTCCCGCCGGTCCCGTCGGTCGTTCCTCCAGTGCTGCCACCGGTCCCGCCCGTCTTGCTTCCGGTGCTGTCGTTCCCGCCGGTCCCGCTGCTGGTGCCACCCGTCCCACGGCCGCCCCCTGCTGTCGTACCTCCGGTGCTCGACGATTGGCCTGCTGAAGCGGTGGACTGTCCGCCCTGCCCGCCAGCGCCGGCGATCTCTGTCGGCTCGTCGCCAGAACCAGCCAGACCGCTCGAGCCGCCAACAGTCCCGCGGTTCGTCCCGCCTGAACCAACCCCGCCCCCACCCCCGCCTGCGCCCGGCACCCCGGGTGCGCCCGCAGTCTCGTCCGTCCCTTCCGTGCCTGCTTGGCCCGTTCCCGCACCGCTCGAATCGCCCCGCGTATGCGTTCCGCCCGAGCCAGTCTCCCCGCCGCTGCCCTGTCCGGGTGCTCCACCCTCGGCGCCGGCGCCGGCTGCGCCGAGCAGACCGTTTTCAGGATCGACCTCATCCGGCTCGGCGCACACGTTGGATGTGGTGCACACCTGGCCGGTGAGGCAATCCCGGCTCTCCTGACATTGGTTTCGGCACTCGCCGTCCGCGGCGCAGACCAGGGGAGCTTCACAGTCGGAGTCGTATTCGCAACCTTCCTCGGCAGGAAGCTGACAGACACCTTCGCCCTCGGCGACTTCGATGCAACGAGCGCCCGAGGGGCAATCCTTGGTGGTCTCGCACTGCTGATGGCAGTGGCCGTTGCTGCAGACCAGGCTTCCCTCACAGTCGCTGTTCTGGACGCACCCGTCGGACAGCTGCTTCTTCTTCTCGTCGCTTGCGCAACCTGTGGCCAGAGCCAGTCCGATGCCCAGGGTCCAGAGCGCCAGGTACCATGTCGGACGATGCATCGTCAGCCTCCTTTGGCTGTCGCGGGGATCAGGCGTGTTTCGTACCGAAGCCTATCCACGACCCGGGCCTTCGCAGACGGCGCGCCGCCCAGCGGGAGCGCACCTATCGAGTGAAGCGCACTCTGGCGCAAACGGCACTCGAACTCAAGCGAACCCGTCTGCCAAGCCGATGAAGCGATCGGCCTGCGCAAGACGCGAAGAACGCTTTGGAATCGCATGACCTAGCCCATGTCCGTCCCTATCGGTCCGCAAGCCAAGCCGCACGCGGAACGTGCACTGCTGTTGTATTGAGATTGGATTTCTGCATGCGCCGGATTCACAGCGTCAGTCCCATCACGAACCGCCCGTTCAGCTGCCGTCGCAGGTAGCCGAGCTCGAGGCCTCCCCAGCCGTTCCACCAGGTTCCCACGTTTCGCTCCTTGAACTCGACGCCCAGCTTGCCTCCGATCCGATCATTGGGGCCGTCGGTCTGATTCATGGTCGGGAACACCGCATCCAGATACAAGACCCACCAGGACGAGTACGTCCGGTCCGTGTCGAGCTCATCGAGGTAAGCGGTCAGATAGCGGGTCTCCGTGAAGGCCAGGCCGCCATAGGCCGTGGGCGAGATCCTTCCCCACGAGTAGGCGCCGCCGCGCAGGGAAAACGTGTTGCGCGTCTTGGCCGGAACGATCCGTACGGAGCGGCCGCCACCGCTGTACATCGTCCAAGGTTCGGCCCCGTAGATCCGGATGTCTGCCGCCTCCTGGGCCATGCAGTCGGACAAGTGCAGGTACGCGGTGCCATCATAGAAGGGTCGGATCTTGTGATCGTCGACGTCCGAGCGGACGTTCACCGCAGCGAAACCTTTGGCCGAGACCGCGAAGACGTAGGGTGCGGCGTAGGTCACGTCGAGTCCCCAGCCGCCGACCGTATACGTGTTGTAGCCGAAGACACCGAGACCCGCCGAGAGGCTGAGCTGCTTGGCCCGGGGATCGTCGACGAGCACCTTGGCCTCGGTCTTGCCGTCCCAGTGCTCGCCGGCTTGGACCGGAGACGCCGCAGCCATGACCCATGCCAGCGCGCCGAGAAAGATCCAGGTCGATCGGGACACGTCTAGCCCTCGCTGCGCGTGGACGGGTCGCGCCGAAGCTCGGCATGTGCGGCTGGGCACTGCCAGAACTGGGCATTGAAGCCCTTGTCCCCGTTGATCCACATGACCTTCAGCACCACTTGCGCCTGCTGCTCGTCGGCCCGCCGTCTCGCTGCATCGGCGTCCGGCACGAACTCCACGGCGCCGACGGGCGTGCAGTCGTCTTTCAGGCGAGCGATCACCGCGGGATCGGCCTGTTCGATCCGGATGGCCCTCTGCGCGGCCGTCAGCGGTGGAGCATGCACACACGACGTCACGGCCGCGGTGCACAGGGCGACGGTCAGGCACGCTGGCAGCGTACGCTTGCGGCGCCTCATCGTGCCTCTCCTGGCCCCGCGCTGCTGGTGGCCACGGTCTTGCGCATGGTGGGCGCCGGGCTGGTAGGCGCGGCGGATGGCTTGATCCTGACGACCTTGCCGGTAACGGACACGTCGGTGCAGCCGGGCCAGAACGGGAGCACGGGCAGGATCGGTACATAGTTGAGGGTGCAGTAGTCCGAGACCACGGTCAGGCCCACGACCCCGTCGCCGCCGGCGGCACGAACCTGTTGGTTGATCGGTTGCGACACGTCGTGCTCACCGGTCAGACGAACCGCCGAGTAGACCATGCCCCAAGCCGTTTCCTCGTACCTGACCTTGCCGACCACCTCGAGCTCCCTCGGCGATCGCGACTCACCAGCGCCGTCTACCAGGTACGGGCTCATGGAGACCGGGTACTCCAAGTGGTCGAACCGCATCGACGAGCGCGCGCCAGCGCAACCGGCCAGGGCAACACAGCTCGTCCCGCATACAAGTCCTCGTATCCATCGCTTTTTCATGGTTGTCTCCCTTTGCTCCTACTTGGCTGTGGCGGGTCCTTTTGCGCTGGCAGCCGTACGTTCGCCCACACCGCCCTCGACCGCGCACCAGTGTTTGCTGAACGCGAAGAACAGGTCCATCTGCGGGAATACCGACGCGTAGCTTCCGGTATCGATGCGCTCGATCCGGGCCACGCAATCGGTGCACTGGGGAGCTGACCTGAGCAGTTCCCGAGCGAGCTCTCGCGGATCCGATTCGTCACCCGCGGTCTTGCACGAGCTGCTGTATGATCCTGCGCTCATGCCGCAGGCGAGCGGGCTCCAGCCACGCCAGTTGCTTACGCCAGCATCGATCGGCGTCACCGGCGCCGTCCGCGGCTTTGGCGACCGCGCCGGCCCGACCATCACCGGAGAAGATACGTCCTTGAACGTCGCCGTGGCCGGTGCCAGGCAACCGACCAGCGTGCACCCGAGCAGCACCGTGGCCAGCCGGGTGATGGGGATACCTGCGCGCCGCTCGGGCCGAGCAGGCTGGCCTAGCGGGTCTGTGTGTTGGCTCGTGTCAAGCTTCATACTGGACTCCTTGGGTGCTCCATGGGCACGCCGCACCAGGTCCCACTGCACTGCTCGTGCCAACCGAGATGCGTTCGGTGGGCCGCAGATCGCCTGGGTGAAAATGAGCTCGATCCGAGGCGAATGCGCAGCTCGCACGCGCCCGCCCGGCGCAGGCATCCAGCGCATGTGATGCCACGAGTCACCCTCGAGCCTGTGTCCACCCCCCGACGTCCAGGGGTGGACAGTCCGCGTCCTGAGCGAACAGCAACACGTACGGCTCGGCGATCCTCTGACAAAGCCACTCTGGTCGACGTTGGCGTCCGATGGTCCACTCCTTGCACCGTGTGCACGCTGCGCCCGTCGGTTTCCCGCCGGCCAATGGCGCAGACGCACAGCCGCAAGGAGTCACCATGCGAACATCATTGGCCGTTCTATGGACCATCGCCTCCGTCGGGTCGCCGGCCCTGGCGGCCGCACAGGACCTGCCGCCAGCCGAGGCCTCTGTGCCAGCCTCACCGACCGCGGGCGGCGCAGGCATCCACAGGAAGCTCGTGCTCGGGCTGAGGCCATCCGACTGCCCGGAGCCCCTGACGTGCGCCGCTGACGGAGAGTGCCGCAACGAGTGCAAGACCGATCGCGAGTGTATTTCCGGCCAGACCTGCACCACGTCGAAGGTGTGTGCCGACGAGGCCGACGGGACGAGGATGACAACTTGATCGGAGCTGGTGGCGCCAGCGGCACTGGCGCAGGCGGAACCCCCGAAGGATCCAGCGACGATGGAGATTCCGCAGAAGGCGGCACGTCGAACGCAACAGGCGGGCGGCGCGACACCCGCGGGAGCGCTGGCCAGGGTGGGAGCGATCTCGGGTCCGAGGGCGTGTCTGGCGCCGGTACCGAGGAAGGCGCGGATGGGACCGGCAATGCCGAAGGCGGTGGCGCGGGTCCAGCCGGCGGAGCGGGCGGCGTTCCTTCCGCGGGAGGGGCGTCGAACGGCGGGGCTTCGGACGAACGTGGGGGGTCGTCGCGAGGCATGGTCGCGCAGGCTGGAGCGGGCGGCCTCGGCCGCGGCACTGCTGCGGGAGCCGGCGGAGCCGCTTCAACCTGCATCCCCGCCAGAACCGTCGGCGGCGCGACGAGCATCATATGCGGGTTCGACAGCGCGACGGGCCCGAACCAAGTCAGCGAACTCTTCCTGACCGACCCGGACGGTCTTGACGACAGGGAACTGGCGACGTCGGCGACGCTCGAAGCGGGAACGGGGCCGAGCGTTTCGTTCGATCCCGAGGTCGGCGATCCCACTGGTGGTTCGCTCCGGATCGACATTCCCTTCACCGCCTACAATCAGATCGTCGAGTATCAGTTTCACTTTCACAGCTACGTCGACCTTTCCGGGAGAACCCTCAGCCTCAGGGTGATGGTCGACCCCGGGGGGTTCGTGCCGACTGACGACGCTCCCGGCGGCATCACCTTGTTCAGCAAGACCGGCACTGACTGGAACTGGGGGGCGTCCGGTTGGATGAATCTTACACCGAGCGACTATGGTCGGTGGCTGGACGTCGAGTTCAACATGGAGTGCCCGGACGGCACGAAGCCAAACTGGAACCCGAAGCTCACCAAGGCGATCGGGTTTCAGATCGGAACCGGCGAACCCATCACCGCCTCGCTCCCGCCTTTGCCCACGACCGCGGTCGTCCACATCGATACGATCGGCTATCGTGACAACGAATGACCCGGCACTGCGCGCGCAGACGGCCTCGGGGTGTTGCGATGCGACCCTGTGCAGCAGGCTGTCCCGCTGGCCGGTTCAATAGAGAAAAGGCCTCGATGCTGTACGCTTCTGATTCCGCGACCGTCGCGAAGCGACGTTTGCTCGCCAACCGTTCGAGCTCGCTGCGCAGGCCCTGCGGGTGGCTCGAGACAGCCCTCTCCTTGAGTCTTGCGGCAAAGGGGGATAGCAAAGACTCGAACGAGAGTGATGTCCGAGCGAGGTGGCCCGATTGACGTTGGCAGCACCGTAGCGGAGAAGCTACGCGTGGTGCGCTTGATGGGCGCGGGGGGAACGGGTGCCGTGTACGAGGTCGAGCACCTCATCACCAAGACGAGGCAGGCGCTCAAGCTCCTGCACCCCCGATACGCGGACCATCCCGCGACGCGCGAACGGTTTCTGCGGGAAGCCTCGGCCTCGGGCCGTATCAAGAGCCCGCACATCGTGGAAGCGTTGGACGCTGGGACGCTCCCCAGCGGCGAGCTGTTCCTCGTCATGGAGCTGCTTCAGGGACAGCCGCTCAGCGAAGTGCTGGAGCACGAGGGGAAGCTCTCGTTCGAGTGGGCTGCCGACATAGCCGCACAGGCCGCCGATGGTGTCCAGGCAGCGCACGACGCGGGCATCATCCATCGAGACCTCAAGACGGACAACCTGTTCGTGGTCGACATGCCCGACGGCCGTCCGTTCGTCAAGATCCTCGACTTCGGCATCTCCAAGTTCGATCCTACTCGGACTCGCGATCTCAGGTTGACGCGGGAAGGCAGTTTCCTCGGAACGCCGTACTACACGTCGCCCGAGCAGTTCTTGTCACAAGGTGTGGACGAGCGGACGGACGTGTATTCGCTCGGCGTCGTGCTGTACGAGTGCCTGACCGGGAACAAACCGTTCGACGCCGAGAGCTTCGAGGGGCTCGCTGCGGCTGTCATCCAAGGCCAGTACGTGCCGATTCATGAGCTTCGTCCAGAGACTCGCCCCGAGCTCGAACGCCTCGTCGCAACGGCCATGGCCCTGTCCAGAGACGACCGCTTTGGGAGCGCGGCCGAAATGGCGACCGCGCTCCGGATCCTGTACCCGAGCACGCCGTGGGCGCGGACGAGCACGCCGCCGCGCTCGGCTCGACCGCGCAGCGCCGCGCCCACGGCCGATAGCGCGCGGGCAGCCACTAGCTGGGCGCCATCGGCACCGCCCGACGGCGCCTCTGCGGGTGGCGGCTATCACTCCCACGCGCGTCAAGAGGTGCACCCGGTCAACACGACGACCCATGCAGGCATCCTCTCGCACAGTGACCCCGTTTCCGCCCATGCGGTGCCCTCCAGAAAACGCCGACTCTTGACGATCGCGGCCATAGGTCTCGCCGTGGCGGTGCTGGCTGGCGCCAGCCTATTGCTGCGCAGCCGCACACCCCAGGCCAGCGTCGGGCCCGCTCCGGCGGACGCACCAACGCCGGGTGCCGCGCCGCTCGCGTCGCAGAGCCCGCCGCCGTCAGCACAGACGGTCCCGGTGGCGCCGCCTGCCTCGACCACGGCCGCGCCGTCCGGTCGAGCAGCGCCACAAGCTGTCTCCGCGCGTCGACGGGGTGGCCCCACCACGCCGCCTGACGCCGGTTCCGCGAGCTCGGCGGCAGCCCCTGCCGCCGAACCCCAGACGGCACCGCTGGCGCATCCGTCCTCCACGGCCGTCACTCCGGCGAAGCGGGCAGGCTTGAAAGAGAATCCGTTTTCACGCTGACGCGGCAGCGCGCCCGTTCAGAAGGCCCCCGTTAGCCGAAATGACGCGTGCTGGTCATCGACGGCCACGGTCGCGACGGGCGTCGCCAGGGTCCGGGCGAAGCTCGGCACCAAGTGGTCGTAGCGTGCCGGATCGTCACCGGTCAGGAGCAGCACGACCCCGGCGACGACGGCTGCTGCGCCGACGCCAGCCGTCGCCCAACCGACCTTGGTCAGCTTCTTGGCGTCGGTGAGCTTCTCGTAGCTCTCGTCGAGCTCGGCGTTGCACTCGGCAAACACGGTTCCGGCGGCGAAGGGATCGCAACGCCGTCCCTGGTGCGGCTCGCTGGCGTACACGATCGCGTCGTAGGCTCTTTGCTTCCTGTCGACGTCCTGCGTGTTGAAATAGAGAAACACCCCCCCGGCCGCGCCGACGAGGGCGCCCGCGCCCACCGTGGCAAGGCTCCAGATCCGCCGTGTCTCGGCGTCGCGCACGTACTGCTCGCGTTGCTCGGGCGTGGGCGCCAAGACGGCGCGCAGCGTGCTCGAGCTCCCCGGGCTCACGGTAACGATCCGTTCGACCGGCATGAAGCCAACGCGTTGTACGCGAATCGTGTGCCTGCCAGGAAGCAGCCTGAAGACGTTCGGAGAACCGGGCTGCGCGAGGCCGTCCACCACCACGGTGGGGTCGCTCTCACTGACGATGAGCTCTACCCGCTCCCCCCGCGTCGACAGCGCCGCCGGATCCGGCTCGGGGTTGAGTGCGAGCTCCCGGGTCGACCCTGCGACCAGAGTCACCTGCGTGTCCGCCGTCCGGTAGCCATCGCGGCGCACCGAGATCAAATGCGTTCCGGGCTCGAGCAACAGCTCGGCCGTAAGCGGCGTGCGACCCTTCAACTGGCCATCGACCAAGACCTCGGCATCCAGCAGTTGGCTCGCGACGCTGACCTTGGCCACTCGGTTCTCGGTCGGTACCAGCTCCACTCGAACCGGACGCGTCTCGCCTCCGGCTACGGTCACCTCGGTGCGGAACGGGTGAAACCCCGATGCAATGACACTGATCCGGTGGGTACCCACAGGCATGCGCAAAGCCGCGCCGAGCGGCGTCTTGCCGACTTGGACGTCGTCCACCTCGACCACGGCGCCTTGGACCGGCGTGTCCAGGGTCACGCTGGCAATGCGGCGAAGCTGCTCGGCGTGCACCGTTACCGCGCGTTTGACGTCCTCGGGGGTCAAGTCGGCCGGGTTGGAGAGCACCTTCTCCAGGGCATCCACGGCCTCGACGGACCGATTCATGGCCGCATAGACCAGTCCGATATTGAACAACACCACGTGGTTGCCGGTCAGCTCGTAGGCACGCTGGAACTCGGGAAGCGCTCCGGCCGGGTTGCCCTCGTTGAACAGCTGCGTGCCCTGATCGAAACGATTGCGCGCTTCCTCGAGGGCAGCGGGCGACGGTGCGCTCGGTTGTGCTTCAGCGGCCCGTGGGCAAACCAGAGCTGCGGCCAGCACGATGGCGCCAAGGAACACCCGAGCACGTGACGGTTGCATGGTCGTCCGGACTGATACGACGGCGGACTATCGCTCTGTGGTCACGGGGTTTCAAGCCGGGCAAGGGGCTGGGCCGCCGGTGCATGCTCGCCCGTAGCCTGAACATATGTGCAGCCTGACCTGACACGGCGCCACGCTGGTCCGCGCTGGTGCCGAGTCCGGCGCCCGAGCTAGGTTTGTGCGATGCCCAGTTCCGGGACACGCCGCCCCACCTTCCAGACCACGGCGCCCCTGTCAGGCCCGGCTACGACCAGGAGCCCGGAGGCGCCCCTCGGAATCGTGTGGGTGTTTCCTCTGTCCACCACCCTGCTAACCCTGCTCACCAAACCCAGACTGCTGGTGGGTCGAGGCACCGACTGCGACGTGAGGCTCGCGACGGCAGACGTGTCGCGCCGACACGCCCTGTTCACGCGCTCCGGTCCTCGCTGGGCGTTGCGCGATCTCGACAGCAAGAACGGGATTGGTGTCAACGGCGAGCG
>JAFGIS010000618.1 GCA_016929495.1 Polyangiaceae bacterium
AGGCGAGGGCAGCCTTTCTTCGTGCCGCCCGCTGCACGCCAGAGGCATCCGGGGTGGACGGCGAAGCGCTCCAGTGGGCCGCGGTCCGACGCGCCGAGGCTCTGGTCGATCTGTAGGGGCCAGGCTTTCACTCTGCACCTACCCCCTGCACCACGACCCGGGCGTCTTCCAGACGCACCCCGTAGCGCTTTTCCGTGGTTCGCAGCAGCTGTCGCGGGGGCGTGGCGAGCTCAGCCGCCCGCCACAGCCGCACCGTGCCGTCGTCTCCGCCCGAGAGCAGTTGACCGCCGCGCCACAGGGCTGCGCGGACGATTCCGTCGTGGCCGGTCAGGGTCGCGCGCAGCTTCAGGTCGGACATGCCCCAGACGCGCACGATCGCGTCCTCTCCCGTCGTTGCGAGCCAAAGACCATCTGTGGAGACGGCCACGCTCGTCACGCGGCCGCGGTGCGCGTCGACGGAGCGCAGGGCTCGGCCGTCGCGACTCCAGAGCTTGATGGTTCCCTCCCCGCCGCCGGTCACGAGGCATCGACCGTCTCCCGAGAACGCGACGGCCGTGGCCCAGTCCTCGTGAGCGTGGAAGCCCAGCTGCTGCTGGTGGCTCCGCACGTCGAGCAGCCGCAGCATGCCGTCGCGCGAAGCGGCTGCTACGACGTGACCGTCCGGGGAGATGGCGAGCGCCTGGACCGGCGAGCCTAGCGGCACCGCGGCGAGCGGCGACTCCGCCAATACGGACCAGAAGACGACGGTGCCGTCGAGGCTCCCCGAAGCGAGCCCGTGTCCGTCTGGTGCGTAGACAAGCCCGCGAACCTCCGCTCTGTGGCCCTCGAGGACGCGGTGCGGGACTAGATCGCGCAGGTCCCAGATGACGACCGAGCCTCGGCTGCCTGCAGCGGCCAGTGACGTGCCGTCTGGCGACACGGCGACCGCGCGTGCGCCCTCTGCTCCTGCCGGCAGACGCGCCGTGCACTGGCCGCTCGTCAGATCCCAGAGGCAAATGCCCTCGCTGGCGAGGCCCGCGCTCAGAATACGACGAGGGTCCGGAGTAGCAGCGAGCGCCAGGATGTTGCTGCGCCCAACGAGTCGAGGCGGTTCGGTGGAAATCGCGCTCCACAGGCGGGCTCCGCGCTTGGCGCTGGCCGAGACGAGCAGAGGGGCTTGCGACGAGAAAGCGACCAGCGTGACGGAATCGGAAGGGCCATTGAGCAGCACGGGGCGGGCACGCAGTCGAGCGTCGAGGAGCCATACGCTGCCGTCCTGGTTGCCGTAGAGGATCTGGCGGCCATCGGTAGACCAGGCGACATCGAGCACGGCGCTCTGCACTACCAGCGGATCGCCGAGCGACTGGCCCGTCGTCGCATCGTGAAGGCGCAGCGAACGGTCCGCAGCGCCGGAAACGACCAGTTCCGCATTGGGCGAGAAGGCCACGCCGTGAACGGTACCCGTGTGACCCGGCAGATCCACGGGCTCGGCGCGACGGCTCGCGTCGAATACGGCGACGCGGCCCGTGCGCCCGCCCACGCAGACGCGCTTGCCGTCCGGCGAGAAGGCAAGGCTCGTCACCGCACCGCCGAGGAGGACATCTCGCGCGATAGATCCGTCCGAGCTGTGCCGGACCAGCAAACGCCCGCGGCCGTCGCCGGTGACGATCCGCTCGGCGTCGGGTGACACGGCGATGCGCGTGACAGCGGTGCCGTTTCCCGTCCAGGATGCCACGCGCGCCGTGCCTCGATACAGAGAGACGGCACCGTCGGTCCTGCCCGCAGCGACGAGTTCGCCCGAAGGGGCCGTTCCGACCGCCGTCCAGGGGCCCTCCGAGACCGCGAGCGGGTGCGCACCGGTGCGGGCCGTCGTGTCGACAGCGTAGAGCTCTCTTCCTCGCGCGCAGACGAGCAGGCCCGCTTTCGGCGCGAAGGCGAGCCGCTCGCATCCCCTGAGCTCGGGTAGGTCCCGCGATGGAGCGGCCCGAGGGAGGTTGGATGCTGCCACGGCCACGCCGCGTGCATCCGGGCGTTCCTCGAGCTCGAGTGCCCTGGCAGCCAGGAGCTCTGCAGCCACGGCATCCCCCTCGAACAGGGCCGTCTGCGCCTTCTCGACCACGGCTTCGGCCAGGCTGTGACGGGCCTGCTCGGCGTTGTGCAGCGCACGCCGTTCGGCCGCAAGGGCGCGATCTCTCGCTGCGAGAACCCGATGATACGACGTGGCGCCGAGCCCCGTTGCGAGCGTCAGACCGATCAGGCCGACAATCACGGCTGCCCGGTTTCGCTCCACGAATCGAGCGACGAGTTCCCACGACGAATACTCGTACGCCGCGACTCGAGCGCCGGATTGGAACGCCTCCACATCTCGAACGAGCTCGCGTGCCGAGGGGTAGCGGTCCTGCCGTTCTGGGGCCATCGCTCGTTCTGCTATGGCCACGAGCTCGGGCGGCAATGTCGGATCGAGCTCGGCGAGAGGCGCTGCACGGCCTGCGACGACTTCACTCAGCACATTGAGGACGCTGGTGCCCATGAACGGGGGCCGCCCGGCCAGAAGGGTGTAGAGCACGGCTCCCAGCGACCAGACGTCGGAGCGTTCATCGATATCGTCCAGATGCCCGAGCGCCTGCTCCGGGCTCATGTAGGCAGGGGTTCCGCAGATGTCGCCGTAGGCGGTTTCGTGGGTCCGTGCCGAATCGCGTATGCGCCGCGCGCCTGCTGCGTCCTGTCGGCGCAGATCTCGGGCGCCGCGGATCTTGGCGAGCCCCCAGTCGAGCACGACGGTCTCGCCGAACTCACCGATCATGACGTTGTCCGGCTTGATGTCGCGGTGGATCACACCGCGGCTGTGCGCGTACGCTATCGCCTGGCACAGATCCGCGAAGCGCGCAACGAGCTCAAGCCTCTGCCGGCGGGTCTTCGCCGCGGCGATGGCCGAGGAGAGCGTCCGGCCCCGCACCGCGCGCATCGTGTAGTAGAGCGTGCCGTCAGCGCGCTCGCCGAGCTCGTACACCGGCACGATGGCGGGGTGCTCGAGTTGTCCGGTGACACGCGCTTCGGTCAGAAACCGCTCACGAGCGTCCGGACCGGGTACACTCTGCGTCCCTGTCGCCGACCCCGGGTCCCCGCCGGGCAGCAACTCCTTGACGGCGACTTCGCGTCCGAGGTGTCGGTCGAACGCCAGAAGCACGCGCCCGATCGCACCTCGGCCGAGTTCCGTCGCCTCCCCGGGCTCGAGTGCGTATCGCCCGGCGTGCTCCCGGGTCAGCTCGTGGTGTGGCTGCGGCGCGGGCGGTGCCTGAAGGGAGTTGAGCCGAACCCGTCCGCCCGAGTCGGGACGAGCGCTCGGAGGCTCGGCAACGGGCTCGGTGCGCACCGATTCGATGACCGGATCGACGCATGGCAGCGTGCCCGTGCCGGCCAGCAGTCTGGCGCCGCGCTCGCCTCGGTCCATAGGGGCCACAAACGGCGCAATTCTGCCGCCCGATAGCGTACCGGCGGCTATCGTCCGCTGTGCAGGTTGGCTGCCGCCTGGATGACGTCCGCCGCCTCGATCGACGCCCGCTCGAGCTGATGCGGATTGAGCCCGAGGATCCCCATGATCTTCGGATCGAAGAGGCCCGAGACTTCGCTTCGGCTCGCGCCATGGCCCATTTCATGCGCCAGGCCGTTGGCCAAGTGCACGACCATGGCGATTTCCTGCGCCTCTTCCGGGCACAGTTCCGGCGTGTGATGCCACCGGGCCGTGTGGCACACCGCGGCGGGCAGCCTCCAAGTTTCGAGCAAGGCACCGCCGACCTCCGCGTGATCCGTGCCCAGTTCGACACGTTCTGCCGCGAGCAGATCGGCGCGGGAACCCTCGAGCGGGGCGCCGAGCTCGAAGGGCTGCTCGAGCCAAGCCAGGCTCACGGCGATCTTGCCAATGTCGTGCAACAGGCCGCACATGAAGACCTGTTGGCCCTGCGCCGCGCCGATGCGCCGCGCCAGAGCTTCTGCGAGCAGGGCGACTGCCGAACAGTGCGTCCAGAAGGCCTTGGCGGCGACTTCGTATCCGTGCAGCCGGTCGGTGGCGATCCGCAGTAGATGCGCGCTGGCCGCGACGTCGCAGAGCCTGCGACTCCCGAGCAGACTCACGGCCATTCGCAGGTCAGTGACCTTGCGCACCATGCCATACACCGGTGAATTGGCCAATCGCAGCACGCTCGCCGACAAGGTCACGTCGGGTCGAATCGCGGCTTCCACGTCCGCCGCTCCCGCCCGTTCGTCGCGCGCCAGGGCGAAGAGGCGCAGGACGGCAGCGGGCATCGTCGGCAGGCGCTTGGCCTCGGCGAGGATCCGCTCCAGAGGAGGAACAGAGCGTTGTGAGTCGGGCGCGGTCGGGGGCATGGCTACTCGGTCCGCAAGCCCGTACGGCTGCTCACATCAGCGACTTAACCGTACCGGTCGACGAGCCAGCCCGGAGGAGCGGGGCCAGCCCGCCGAGCCGAGCCGGAATCCATGGTGTCCCATGCGCGAGGAGTGTAACGAGGTACCGCCATGGGAAGTGCTCTGCAGGTTTTGAAGCATCGCAGGACCAAGAT
>JAFGIS010000619.1 GCA_016929495.1 Polyangiaceae bacterium
GGCCTCCAACAACGGCCGTGCTTCCGCCATACGCGCCTTGCCCACGGCCGCCACCGCGAGTGTACGCATGTCGCGGCTCCAGGCCTGAAGGGCGCGCACGATAGCACGACGAGCGCCGTTGTCGCCCAAACGGGCCAACGCCACACGCGCCTGCCAAGCGAAAGGCTGTCCCAGGAGCCAACCCCCTCTCGCGCGCCGCTCCAGGCCCGGCCGTGCGAGGGTGATACCGAACTCGCCGGCGCAATCGATGGCTTCTTGCTCGTCGTCGGGCTGGAGGGCCTCATGACCATTCAGTGCCTCGGCGATCACTCTGCCCCCCTCCAGGTTGCCCAAGCGACCGAGTACGACAGCCGCCACGAGGCGGACGGAAAGCACCGGATCGCCCAGCGCTGTCCGGGCACGAACAACGATGTCATTGGCACGGTGGCCGTCGTAGCGCGCCTCAAGGGTCTCCTCGAGAAGTCTCCAGGCAATGTAGCGGATGTGATGGTCGGCGTCGCGCGTTGCCGTGAGTAGTTCGGGCAGAACCTGCTCTCTGAGCAGCCGATGACCGGCAATGAGCCCCTGGAACCTGAGCGCAGGCGAGCTCTCACCGAGCGCGCGCCGAATCGTGTGCTCTATCTGCGGTTCGGCTCCCGAGCCCACTTCCGCCAGGGCAAGCAGCGCCATCTCTCGTACGCGCACGCTCTCGTCCTCGGAGGCCCACAGCAACGCGGGCACGCATTCGGAGGCCTCCGCATCGGCCAGCGCAACGGCCGCCTCGGCACGAACCGCGGCCTCGGCGTCGTTTTGCAGAAGGCGGACCAGCGCCGCTATGCACTCGGGGCGCGCCTCCCCTCGAGCCAGTCTGCCCAAATCCCGAGCCGCCGACACGCGGACTGGCTGCTTCGGATGCTCCGAGTCACGCAGCGCGGCATCCAGCGTGCGCGGGAGTGGAACCAACCTGAGCATCGCCGCTCAGGCTAGCACGGACATCCGGCGATTCGACCGAGCTGGCTCTATCGTTCCCGCCCCGTCAATTCCTGCCAGCGGTGCCGGAGGCGAACGCACCGGCTCCGCCGCCGTTTCCGCCCCTCCCGCCGGCATCCGAGGCGGAGCCAGCCGCGGCGGGCAGGGCGTCAGCGCCACCCGCTCCTGCGCCCCCTGTCACTCGCTCCACCGTGCCGAAACAGACCGCGTCTTCGCCACCCTTCACAGCAACCGTCTGTACCGGAACGATGCAGACACGACGGCCAGCACGCTCCTGGTCGACGACGCTGGCACCCCAGTCGTTGCTCGGCTCGCCGACATCGCCGCACTCGTACCCTGACCGGCAATCGCTATCCTTCTTGCAGCGTCGCATGCAGAAGGTCCGCCTGCCGGCCAGCGCAGTCGGGCTGTTGTCGCACGCGGAGCTCTGCAGGGAGGCCCGTGTGAATGCCACGCAGGTCGCTTCCTCTGGACAGGCGTCGGGCTCGCAATTGAACTTGGTGCAATAGCCACCTGGCTGGGTCGTGTCGCACAGCCTGTCGCCCTGCTGGGAGCAGTCGTCGGAGATGTGGCACGAGTCGCCAATCTCCGGCTGGCATCCGGCAGCGATCGCAACACACAAGCAGAGCTTCCCTAGGGTTGAGAGGACTTCACTCATGGTCCGAGGGCACTGTAGTACCGCGGGTCCATGGGCGCGACGGGTATTTGGACGCCCCTGACCGGGCATGGACGCCGCAGCGCCGGCCGCTTCCCAGCGATCTGGCGGGCAGTACCCGGACAGCCCACCCCGCTTGGTCCGCCAGCCGCCGCATGGGACGGTGAGCCTCGGGGGTCTGCACTTCGGCGGGGAACACGCTACTCCGGGTGTGCTAAGACCAGCGCGTCAGCGCTGACCCGATACCGTGGCGACGTTCATTACTGCCGACTGCATCGCTTGCGGCGCCTGTGAGCCGGAATGCCCGAATGGGGCGATCCGGGAGGACAGCGACGGGTACGTCATCGATCCCGGTCTTTGCTCCGAGTGTGTGGGGTACTATCCGGAAGAGGCCTGCCAGGCCGTATGCCCGGTGGAATGCTGTGTGCGTGATCCGCAACGTCCGGAGACCGAAACGCTGCTGCTTGAGCGCGCGCTGGGGCTCCATCCCGACCCGGAAGCCCTCCGGCAGGCGATCCAGAACAACACCCTCGTTTCGAGGTTTCCCAAGTAGCGGCGCCCGTGACTAGTACGTTCCGCATGATCCGAATGTTGGGACCGGCGGTGTTGCTCGCGGCCGGCTGCGGCGCAGGGGTCCCTCTGCTGCATGGAGTGCATCCACTCGATCCCGGCGAGGTCTCCGTGGGCGCGGGCATCAGCGGTCACATGGTCAGGGGTCCGCTGGCGACGAGCATGCGTGCCGAAGACAAGGACGACGGTGAAGCCGCGCCAGCGCACGCAGCGGTGGCTGCAGTGCTGTGCGCCGCGCAAGAGCCAACGCTGGCGCCTTGGGTCGGATCGCGCATCGGAATCGGGAGCAGCAGCGACGCCGGTCTGACCTACACGGGGCGAGAAGTCCGTCTGGACGCGCGAAGAGCGTGGACCTTCGGCGCGTGGGCCGTGAGCGCCGGCGCAGGGCTCGGAGCGGTCTTGTGGCGCCAGCGCCAAGCGGGCGACGACGGCGAGGCCGCCAGAAGCATCCACACGAGCACTCAGACTGGCTTCGGACTCGACATCCCCGTGCTCGTCGGCTGGCGGAGCAGCCCTGACGTTGTACAGGCGTGGACCGGTCTCCGGGGGGGACACGAGAGGCTCGGGGAGGATCTGCACTATTCGCCGGACGGCCGTGACTCGGCATCTTCGTCGCTGGATGCCACGGCGCGCCGCTGGTACATCGGTCCGGTCGTGGGGCTCGCCGTAGGAGTCGAGCCCGTCTGGATCGCATTCGAGCTCGCAGCGGCCTACCAATCCATTCGAGGCGATCTGCGCCAGACCAGGCCCGCACCTACCGACGATTCCAGCGGGACGCCGAGTCCGCTCCTGGACTCGAATCGCCTCCGATTCGCGAGCACAGGCTGCGCTCTGGTGCCTTCGGCAGCGTTCGTCGGACGGTTCTGACCGACGGCACACGCGCCGCCGCGCTGTCACTCTGGTCCATTCAGAGCTCGAGTGATCAACAGGCCGAATGCCCGTTCGGTGGCCACTACGCAACGTGGCGCGCTTGGCCATGACATCGCTGTCCGTCGCAACGCCTACCAACAGACGAGCTTGCGAGATGACGAGCGGCGCCGTAGGCTAACGCCAGCGATGGGTTCGTGGTGTGCATCCTTCGGACTTCTGGTGACCGCGCTGGCCGTGGGCGCTTGTTCCGCCCAAGTCGATGACTACCAGACCGACGCGTCTGTCGGCAGCACCCACGCGCTGATCACTGTTGAACGCACGAGCTCAGCCACGGCTCCAGCGACGGCATCGGCCGGTGCACTCGCAGGGTTCGTTCGGGTTCCCTCTGAAGTGGATCCCCGACTGGCCACTCAGCTGATCGGGCTGGAACTCGACCTGCCGCCGGTCGATACCTGTCGGGCGTCCAGCGACAGGGGCGCCAGCTCATCTCTGGCTGGGATGGGACACGTGGAGTTCCTCGAGGCAGGTTCGGTCAGCGTCTACGCGGCCGACTCCTCCACCGATTTGGCCCCTCGCGCATTCCCCACGGTCACTGACTTCATCTCCGGCGTCATGTACACGACGCGCGAGCGTGCGGCCGAACCACTGCCGCCGGCTGCCCCGTACACGATCCGTGCGTCAGGCGCGTTCGAGATCCCACCGCTCGCCGTTCACGCGCGCGCACCCGATGCGCTCGCGGGCGTGACGATACGTGGTGTTCCGTTGGCCGAGGTCAAGACGATCCTGCCGGGCGAGCCCATCGATCTGACGTGGAACGTCGGCCAACCCGGCGATGTCGTGTGGCTCGAGCTCAGCACGCCGAACGACGAGAGCTCTGTGTGCGCGTTCCGCGACGAGGCCGGCGTCGGCACCGTACCCGCTTCGGCTTTCGCCGGCACGGGCAGCGGCCACCTGTCGGTGCACCGGACGCGCATCACCGATTTCACGGCTCAGGGCCTGGATCGCGGCGTCCTGCGGTTCGATTTCGAGCTGACGGCAAACGTGGATCTCGTCTCGCGCTCGTAGGCAAGTCCGAGGGCCCGGCTCAGGGCTTCTTCGGCTGGGTCTTCGCTGGCGGGGCCTCCGCGGGCTTACGCGCGCTGCCCGGCGGTATCGAGGAGCGCTTCACGATCCGGTACACGAGCTGACGAGCAACACCGTCGCGGATCAAGCTCACGCGCAGCTCGCGCGCACTGCCAAGCGCGACGAAGGCCGCATGCGCCTCCGTGGGGTGCTCGATGGGCATGCCGTTGACGCCGGTGACAATGTCCCCCGGCCTCAGGTCGACACCGTCCCAGTACGCAGCCGGGCGGAGCGCGACGATGCTGAACCCAGAAAACCTCCCGCCGACGAGGTGAGGCTCCAGCTCAACGTGCTGCAGGAACGAACCGAGTCCGGCTTGGATGGTCGCCAGTAGCTCGTCCCGCCACAGACAGCCCGCCGGCGGGCGTGGCGCCGGGGCGTGTCGGTGCGAGGCAGCGGCAGTCTGGACCGGCGCAGCCCGCTCCGGGCTCGCACCGCAGCACGTCGTCAACAGAAGCAGAGCGGCAAGCCGTCGCACGCCGCGGACTATAGCCTCCTGACGCACGATTGACGAAAACATCGCGGCCCCAGTCACTCCCAGCCCAACGAGCCGGCCAGCCCGGCATCCCACACTGCGCTCAGAATGCGCTCAGCAACCTCCTCCACAGCGCCTTCGGCATCGATGTGGACCAGCCGGTCCCCGGGCACGAGCTCTTCGGCGGCAGCATAGGCTCGCGCCAAACGCTGCTGCGTCTCGCCGTCGTCGAAGATCTCACGGACCGTGGTCCGAAGGCGACGGCGCCGCTCCGCGAGCTCAGGGGACACGTCGAGCACCAGCGTCAGATCGGGCCGCGGCACGCGCGAGTTGAGCGCGGCGATCCACGACAGCGCCGTCTCGTCACCCGCCGCGTCGGTCGACTGATACACCAGACTCGACAGAACGTACCGATCGCTCACCACCCAGCAGCCGCTCCCGAGCGCCGGCAGGATGGTCGCCTCGACATGGTGGGCTCGATCGGCAGCGAACAGCAAAGCCAGTGTCGACCAGCCTGCCCTAGGCTCATCGTCGACTGCGCCCAACAGCTGGCGCAGCAGCAGCCCGACTGGCCCTCGGCTCGGCTCGCACGTGAGCTCGACTCCGAGTCCGCTCTGCCGCAACGCGTCGACGAGCCGATGCGCGTGAGTCGTGGTTCCGCTCCCGTCGATGCCTTCGAGAGCAATGAAGGCCCCCCGCCGGTCAGGCATGCTCGGACCCCTCGGCTTTGCTGCCCTCTTCGGAGACGCTCAGTGCCGTTTCCTCTCCGAGAACGACGTTGTCGATCAGCCTGGTCGACCCAATGCGCGCGGCCAGCGCCAGCAAAGCCGTCGACCCAACGGCTCCCCCAAGTTCGACGGGCGCGAGCGACTCGGGATCGGCGAGCGTCACGTACTCCGCCTCGAGATGGGCGTGGCCGAGCTCGTCCCGTACGCTGTCGCGCAGGACGACAGCCCGACGCTCGCCGCGAGCGAAGCTGTGCATCGCACGGAGCAGTCCCCGTGGAATGGCCCGAGCCCGCTGCCGCTGCTCCTGCGTGAGATACGCGTTACGCGAGCTCAAGGCCAGGCCATCGGCCTCCCGGACCGTCGGATGCGCGAAGATCCGAACCGGTAGCAGCAAGTCTCTGACAAGCCGCTGCACGACTTTCAGCTGTTGGTAGTCCTTGCGCCCGAACACGGCGATGCTCGGTCCCACGACGGCAAACAGCTTCGTGACGATCGTCGCCACGCCGTCGAAGTGGCCCGGACGCGCCGCACCGCACAGACCGTCGGTCAAACCCCTGACGACGACGCGTGTGCTCTCGTCCGACGCGTACATCTCGGAGGCGGGCGGAGCGAAGATGAGGCTCACCCCGTGCGCCTCGCATTTCTCGAGGTCCCCTGCGAGGTCCCTGGGGTAGCGCGACAGGTCCTCGTTCGGCCCGAACTGCGTGGGATTGACGAATAGGCTGACGGCCACGCTCGAGGCTTGTTGCCGGGCGTAGTCCACCAGCGCCATGTGCCCTGAGTGCAGCGCGCCCATCGTGGGCACCAACCCGAGCGAGCGACCCGAAGCGCGGATCGCGTCGCACGCGTCACGGAAATCGGAGACGGTCGAACAGAGCTCGAGACTCACGACGGCGCTCCGTGGGGGGCTTCCGGGTCGGCAGGCGGGGACACGGTCTGCGCGCTGGAGTAGCTGTGGCGCGGCGTCGGGAATGAGCCATCGCGAACCTCGGAGACATACGCCCGAGTCGCCGCGAGCACCGCCTCGCCGAGTTCGGCGAAATGCTTGACAAAACGTGGCTCGGGACCTCGCGTCATACCGAGGAAGTCGTAGCAGACCAGAACCTGGCCATCGCAATGAGGACCGGCGCCGATGCCAATGGTCGGAATGTCGATGCTTGCGGTGATCTCGCGTGCCAAGTCCGCGGGGATCCCCTCCAAGACCACGCTGTACGCGCCGGACTGCTCGACCGCACGCGCGTCGCGCACGAGCTGGGCCCTGGCGTCGGGCGTTCGCCCCTGCACACGATACCCGCCCATGGCGTGCACCGATTGGGGCGTGAGACCTATGTGCCCCATGACCGGTATCCCGACGGACACGATGCGCCGGATTTGTTCGGCGACGACCTCCCCGCCCTCGAGCTTGACCGCTTCGAACCCCCCCTCCCTCAGCATGGCGCCAGCGGCTTCGACGGCCTTGTCCGCACAGACCTGGTAGCTCATGAAAGGCATGTCGCCGACGACATGCGCCCGACGCGTCGCAGCAAGCACGGCGCGTCCGTGGTAACAGATCTGCTCGATCGTGACAGAGAGGGTGTTCGGCTGACCCGCTATGACCGTCCCGAGTGAGTCCCCGACGAGCAGCACGTCGGCCCCACCCTCGTCGAGCAGAGCCGCCATCGTCGCGTCGTAGGCGGTCAGTACCGCCAGCTTGGGGCCTGTCTTCTTGCGTGCCCGCACGGCTGGGGCCGTGATTTTGTCCGAGGTCATCGCGCCTCCAGGCCAACGAGGCTAACACCGCCCCACCCCCGCGCCATCGCTCGCCCGCGCCGGATCGGGTCCCGCATGAACGGCGCCATGTCCCCGAGCGACCGGTCGGGCGCCCGCGGACGCGTTGCCGCACATCCATCGCTCTCGGCCAGCCTCCGCGGATGAATTCACGCCCGGCTCCGCGGCGCCCCCAACGCCAGGTCGCGGGCGTCGAAAGACCCCTCGCCTCAACAGACGCGAGGGACTAGGCTCCGCGCGGCCCAGCAATGGTGCCCCTTCGCATCGAACCCCCTAGCGGCCGGCCCAAGGAGTCTCCGTGCCACAGATCGTATGCCTAGACATGGAAGGCGTTCTGACGCCAGAAATCTGGATTGCCTTCTCCGAGGCCACCGGTATCCCCGAGCTCCGCCGCACGACCCGAGACGAGCCGGACTACGACAAGCTCATGCGGATGCGCATCGGCGTCCTGGCCGAGCACGGGCTCGGCCTGGCGGACATCCAGCGTGTCATTGGTCAGATGCGCCCACTGCCGGGCGCCAAACAGTTCCTGGATCAGCTGCGCGCCGATCAGCAGGTCATCATCCTGAGCGACACGTTCTACCAGTTTGCGGCGCCGCTCACGCGGCAGCTCGGGCAACCGACACTCTTCTGCAACGAGCTCGTCATCGGCGAGGAAGGCCGCGTAGTCGACTACCGTCTGAGGGTCCGCGACGGCAAACGCCGTGCCGTCCTGGCGCTGAAGGACCTCGGCTTCCGCGTGCTTGCGGCAGGCGACAGCTACAACGACACGACCATGCTGCGCGAGGCGGATCGCGGAGTGCTCTTCCGCTGTCCCGACTCGGTCAGCCGTGAGTTCCCGCAATTCCGGCGCACCGAAACGTACGCCGAGCTGTCGAGCGCGCTGCTAGAGCCGCAGTGAGCAGAGCGCCGTTCCTATCGGTGTTCTCTGGCGTCCTGCTGGTGCTACGCTCGCTCTCGATGCACAGCGCTCCCGGTCCTGCGATCCCGGGCCTGCCGGCTCTGCTGCTGGCTTTCGTGGCGTGCTCCGGTGCGCCGCGGCCATGCATTTCGCCAGACGACTGCAGCGTCGGCACCGAGTGCCTCGCCAACTGCTGTGCGGTCAAGGGCGGGCTGGCCGTACCGGAAGGCCTGCGCCGCGCGCAGCTCGCTCCCGTCGACGTCGCCTTGGTCAGTGCCTCGCAGCACCGTGCTTCGCTGCCGGCAGCGCTCGTTGTTGGCGGCCGGAGTACGGGTGGTGTCTCCCTCTATCTCCGCTTCGTTCTCCCCGCCGCGAGGATAGCGCATCTCGAACGCGCTTTCCTGCGCCTGGAACCGATGCCCGGTGTGGCACCGAGCACCGAGCGGGTACCCGTCCGGGTCTGGCGCGTGGGGAGACCCTGGACTTCTTCGGACTTGGAGTGGCTGTCTCAGCCCCCTGCGCGCTCCCCGGGCAGCGGCGGCTTGGCACGGACGGATCCGCCCCAGTCGCTGCGGATCGACGTCACGGAGCTCGTTCGGTATCTTCGAGACCATCCGCTGGATGATCACGGCATGGTACTCAAAGCGGACGGTCATGCGCAGCGCGGAGCCGCGTTCGCGACGGGCTCGACCACGGGCAGGATGCCGGTGCTCGAGGTGTACTTTCGCCCCGAGTAGCGGCCCGGGACTGCAGCTCCCGCGCTGGGCCCCGATGTAGTGCTACGGTCGGGGCCATGCCCGAACCGTTGCTCGAGGTCGAGCATCTCACGACCGTCTTCGAGACCGACCGCGGAAACCTTCGCGCCGTAGACGACGTCTCGTTTTCCATCGAGGCCGGCTCCACGCTCGCCGTGGTCGGTGAGAGCGGTTGCGGCAAAAGCGTCACGGCTCTGTCGCTCATGAGGCTGGTAGCTTCGCCGCCCGGACGCGTGGTTTCCGGCTCGGTGATGTTCGAAGGGACGAACCTCCTCGGCCTCGACGAACGCCGCATGCGACAGCTCCGCGGCAACCGCATTTCGATGGTCTTTCAGGAGCCCATGACCTCCTTGAACCCCGTCTTCACGGTGGGCTCTCAGGTCGCCGAGGCCGTGCGCATCCACACCGGTGCAACACGCGAGGCAGCCAGAAAGCGGTCGTTGGAGATGCTCCAGCTTGTCGGGATGCCGTCGCCCGCTGAACGCATCGACGCCTATCCGCACCAACTGTCGGGTGGGATGCGCCAACGGGTGATGATCGCCATGGCACTGAGCTGCAAACCGTCGCTCCTCATCGCCGACGAGCCCACGACGGCCCTCGACGTCACGATCCAAGCGCAGATCCTGGAGCTTCTGAAAGACCTTCAGCGTACGCTCGGCATGAGCGTTCTATTCATCACACATGATCTCGGCGTTGTCGCCGAGTTCGCGCGCGACATGATCGTGATGTACGCCGGACGCATCGTCGAGACGGGCCCGGTTGCCGAGCTCTTGGCGGATCCTCGCCACCCCTACACGCGCGGACTTCTGGCGAGCTTGCCGCCGGTCTCGGACCGCACACGCGACGGGGCCGCGCGAAGGCTGCGAACCATAGAAGGCGTCGTGCCGGACCTGGTCGAGATGGCCCCGGGATGTCGCTTCGCGAACCGTTGTACGTTGTTCCAGCAACGGCCGTCCGGTCATGAGCGTTGCGTCACGCAGGAGCCTGACCTGGTGCCCGTGACGGCCGTGCGTCGCTCTCGCTGCTACTACGCCAAGACTTGAGCGAGTCTGGCCAGTGGTTGTGCTCCGCCCTGCGTGGGTGACGGCGGAGCACAACCACTGGTCTTGCATCGATCTGCGTGGCGCCCTTCGTCTTCTGGCCAGTCGGCGCAGCTCCTGACCGGGGTTGCGCCGACTGGCACTAGTGCCGCGTTTCGATTGAGTCGAGGGGCCGGAAGCGCTGCCCCCAGCTGGGCGAAGGCGGCGCTTCCGGCCCCAAACCCACACTCGTCTGACCCGCGGCACCCCTCGCTTTTTGGGCATCGCTTCAATCGAAACGATGCACCAGTTCGCCATGGGCTAGGCGCGCACGGGGCTTACCCCCTTGAGTCACCGTATCGGAACGACCGGCCGGCCATCAAGCAGCGCGAGGCGGAGCGTTTCTCAGTACGCAGCAAGACAAGAATACTGTAGCCACAGCGTCAGCGCGCCCGGCCTCCCTTCACATCGGCTCGCGATGCTCGCGCGAACAGAACCGACAACGAGGAGTCGTCAACGCAGGTTTCTGCTAGAGGTACCACCGGTCTTGGTGGCAGCGTCCGGTTCGTCGTGGAAGGGAGCGCAGCTCGACCCGACGGTCGTCGGGGCGCTGCATCATCGTGCACAGAGGCGTTGGCCAGAGCTGCAGCTCCCGCTGGGCGCCTTTGGCGAGTACTTGGCCGAGCGGTCTGCTGCGTTCACGGCAGACGCGGACTGTCCTCACGCCGACGACTTGTATCTGGCCTGCTGTTGCCTGCACGGCATCTCTGTGGCGATCAGAGTCCTTGAAAACGACTACCTAGACCGTCTGCTGCCGCCGTCGGTTCGTGAAACGAACCGGGACGACCTGCGGCAGGCGGTTCTCGAGCGGTTGCTTTCGGCCCAGGCGCCAAGGCAGGCTCGTCTTGCGGACTACGCCGGCCGCGCGTCGCTGCGCAATTGGCTTCGCGTTGTCGCCAGACGCGTGCAGCTGAACATGATGCGCAAGTCACCGAGCGAATCGGTTCGAGATGCCGAGGAGCTCTTGGAACGGTTCGTCGTTCCGCTCGGCCGCGATCCGGAGCTCGACTGCGTGCGGCAGCGCTATGCCCGCGAATTCAAGGAGGCCTTTCGCCAGGCGCTTCGCGCGCTGGACCCGCGCAGCACCCTCGTCTTGAAGATGCACACGGTCCAGGGGGCACGAGGCCGCGATATCGCTGCCGTGTTCGGTGTCAGACGGGCCACAGTGGTCCGCTGGATGGCAGAGATCCGCCGCGAGCTGTTCAGGACCACGCAGGCGCACGTGCGACAGTCATTGCGACTGTCGTCAGCCGAATTCAGAAGCATCGTCCGGCTGTTGCGGTCCGAGATGGACACCAATCTATCCGGGCTGCGGGAAACAGACGACTGAAGTCCTCGGATCGTCCGCCGTCGCGGGAGGCCCGGGTCTACCAGCCCACACCCAAACGAACGCCCCCAGCGCCCCTTGTGGATTCGGGCGCGAGAACGACCCGCGTTCTTCCTCGCTGGTCCTGCCAGAGCAGCACGCCACCGCCCACGAGGCTGGAAATGCCCGTCGCGAAGAGAAGGGTGGAGAACGTAGCGGCTTGCCGGCCGCGAGCGTCGGTCTGCAGCCCTCGGATGCTGCACCCGTCGGCGTCGCACTCCCTGTCCCGTTGCCTTCGTGCGATGATGGCATACGCGCCGAAAGCTGCTCCGGTGGCGAGGCCTGCAGCTCCTGCTCCGAGCAGAACCAAGCCGTAGGTTCTCGCTCGGGACTCCCGGTTTTGCCGTTCCGAGTTCGCTCGAGAAGGAAGCTGGGTCGGCGCCGGTTCAGGCTGCTCGCGGGCCGGAGGAGGAGGCGGGGTGGCGATGTCAACGAGGACACGCTGTCCCGGAGCAATGTCGACCTCCTTGCGAAGCGGAGCGTGGCCGCTCAAGTGAATTTCGAGCAGATAGCGGCGAGCAACCACCCGAAGCGGCGCGCGCACGGGCAACGAACTGACTCGGTGGCCGTCGAGCCATACTGTTCCAGGGCCCTGTGCGTCTACCTGGAGCCAAGCCAGATGGGACCGAACACTTCGCAGTGATTGTTCGAGCTCGGCCCGGTGCCGGTCGACCCATTCATCTGACTCGGCCAAGACGCGTTCCATGATCTGCTCGGATTCGAGCCATTGCCCGACAGCATGGAGCGCCAGCGCCAGCTGGCCGCGCGCCCGAAGCGAGTCCGGTGCCAGCTCCACCGCGCTGCGAAACCGTTCGACGGCCTCGCTGTTGCGGCCCTGAATGCGCATCTGTACGCCCTCGGACACGAGGCCGTCGACAGGACCGCTCTGAGCCCGCGCACCGTAGCAGTCCAGGGCGAGCGCCATGCCAAGCGCCCACGCCACCGACGCGCTCGGCCCAAGGCGGATACCACGCATCGGATCCCCCTTATCTCGACCGTCACGCAAATGGCAAGGCGAACATTCTCTGGCCCGCGCAGATCCCGAGCCGACGCCTTCGGTCGCTGGTTTCTTTTGCTGTTTGGCCCCCCCTCCCCTATCCTCGACGTCTCTTCGCGGGCCCCGGCGATGTCTTCGTGTCCGTCGGAAAACACTCTGGCCGAGTTTCTGGATGGTCGGCTCACTGGCACCGAGCTCATCCGGTTCTACGAGCACGCGAGCGGTTGTACAGCGTGCACGGCCACGCTCGCGGGGCTGCCCCACCAGGTGGCCTCCTTGAGCCAGAGTGGAGAGAGCGCGACCGATGCCGGCGTTCCTCCCAGTAGCAGTCCATCACAGTGGCAGGCGTCGCTCATGCAACCTGCGGCAGTCGGCCGCTATCGCCCATTGCAGGTGCTCGGGGCAGGCGGCATGGGCGTTGTGTATCTTGCGCGTGACACGCAGCTCAACCGGAACGTGGCACTCAAGGTGACCCAGCACGACGTCTCACTGGCGAACGTCTTGCGCCTGCTTCGCGAAGCGCAGGTCATGGCGCGGCTGTCGCACCGCAATGTCGTTGCGGTCTACGACGTGGGCCTCTGGCAGCAGCACGTCTTCGTGGCGATGGAGCACCTTGAAGGAGGGACTCTGGCACGCTACCTGCTCGAATGCGAGCACCCGTGGCCCGAAGTCCTCGACAAGTTCCTGCAGGCCGGGCGCGGCCTGGCTGCCGCCCACTCCGCGGGCATTGCTCACCGCGATTTCAAGGCGGAAAACGTGCTGCTGACCGCCTCCGGAGAGGCGCGGGTTGCCGATTTCGGACTGGCCCGTGCCCTTGCTGCGGAGGACGGTGACCACATCACCCGAAGCGAAGCCGTCGAGTCAAGGCTCGACGCTCCGGATGTTCTGCGAACACCTCTGACGCGCGTCGGAACCGTGATGGGCACGCTCGCGTACATGGCGCCCGAACAGATCCGAGGCGAGGTCACGGACCATCGGGCGGACATCTGGAGCTACTGCGCCGCGCTGTACGAGGCGCTCTACTGCGAGCTACCATTTCCAGGGCGCACCCCACGCGAGGTGCTCAAGCATGTCGAGCTCGGCAGCATTCGTCGCCCCCCCTTGAGAAGCGATGTCCCGTCCTGGCTCAGGCGGATCCTCGTGGCGGGGTTGCATCCGGACCCGCAAGCACGTATCCCTTCCATGGACGCGCTGCTCCATGAACTGGAGAGAAAGCACCATCGGCGTCCATTGCGTACCCGCACGAAAGCTGCGCTCGGCGTCGCTGGCGTCGCAGCGGCGGTCTTGGCGCCGCTCGTGGCTCGTCACCCGCCCACACGGGTTTCGCCGGAGGACGCCCTCGACGCCGACGCAGAAGCCGCGCAGAGTCCGGCGGTGCCCGCACCGCAGCGCACCCCGTCTGCGGCGACGGCGCAACCGCTCACGCCCGCATCGGCGAGCACCGGGCCTGACCCGCGCCAGTCGGAACGCCCACCTTCGCGGCACAGCACTGCCGCTTTGGACCGTACTCTCGCTTCGACGACGGGACGACCGGCCACTGGATCTGTCCCGTCGAACCATCGCGCGTCCCTGCCCTCTGGCCCCGCGGCGGCAGCGTCGGCTCCCCATACCACGACGCGAGACGGGGGCGGCACGACCCCGAACCTCGACGCGGCGCCCAATCCGTCAACGCGCGTCTTCCCGCCCGCCGTGCAAGACACCGGACCCTCTTCTTGGCCGGGGCACACGCACAGCGAAGACGCACCGATCATTCGGGACTGAAATGGGTCGCAACCGATCGGCGCGTGCGCTAGCATCGACGGTACCCATGGGCCGTAGCCCGCGAACGTCGGCTGGGGTGCTGAGCGTCAGTGCCTTGCTCGTGGCCTGTGAGGTCGTCTCGGGCTTCGACGACCGTCCACCTGGGCTGCACACAGACAAGGATCTGTGTGGCGGCGCCACAGCCGGAGCCTTGGACCCGAGCACATCCGGTCGCGGCAGCGAAGCCGGTACCGAGGAGGGCCAAGCTGGCAGCCTGTCTGACATCCCCCATGGATCCGGAGGTTCTTCCGGGCTTCGAGCGGGAACTGGCGGACGGCCAGATCCCGTTCCATCCGCTGGACACTCGGCGGGCGCTCCCGTGCTCGCGTCGGGTGGCGGCGGGGCAGGCGGCGCGGCCCAAGCCGGGGAGCCCAACAGTGCAGGAGGGACTCAGGGAGCGACGGGCGGTTCGAATGGGAACGTGGACCCGAAGGCGGGCGCGGGCGCAGTAGCAGCCGCAGCCGGAGGTGCCGGCGCAGCCGCAGCCGGAACCGCCGGCGCTCCTGAGGCCGGCGGCCTTGCCGGGACCGGTGGCCTTGCCGAGACTGGTGGCACTGCCGAGGCCGGTGGCACTGCCGAGACCGGTGGCACTACCGAGACCGGTGGCACTGCCGAGACCGGTGGCACTGCCGAGACCGGTGGCACTGCCGAGACCGGTGGCACTGCCGAGACCGGTGGCA
>JAFGIS010000008.1 GCA_016929495.1 Polyangiaceae bacterium
CAATGATCCGCTCGCGCGGATGGTGTTGCTCGCGGATTGACGGCTTGGCGCCCGCCGGCAGGACGCGTTGGTTCTCGTTGGTATTCGGTCTCGTGCTCGTGGGCTGCCCCAACCCTGGTCCGCAGCGCCAGACGGCCGGTGCGCAACCGGCTCGCGGTGATCGCGTGGTGGTCGAACAAACGGCCGCAACGTTCTTCGAGGCGCGTGTGCTCGAGGCGAAAGGGGAGTCATTGCGCCTGCAGACCCACGACGGCGAGTTGGTTTCGGCTCAGATGGGCGATGTGTACCGCCTGCCAGGGCCCGCTGCAGGCCTGCGGCCGGGGCTGTTGGCGATCTGTCGGACAGAGCCCCGACAGTGGACAGGATGTCGAGTCGAGTCAGTCTCCGAACGAACCGTCGCCGTCTCTGACGCGTCGGGACGGCACATGGAGCTCGCTCGCAATCAGGTGCTGCTCCCGACGGCTGTAACGTTGCTCAATCTGGAACACCGCTTCGACCTCGTCAGGCAACAAGCCGATTTCGAGCTGGCTTTTCGTCGCGCGGGGCGTCCGATGCCGCCAGCCGGTTGGCGACCTTCGCTCGACGAGAAGGTCGTGGCGCGTTTGGGCAGCGAATGGTTCACGGCGAAGATCCACGAGATCACGGACGATGGGCTCTACGTCAGATGGGCGGTGGACGGCCAGATCACGGAAGTAGCGCGTGAGGATGTGGTGCCGCAGCCTGCGCCACGTGGCGCCATTGCCCGTGGCAGCTATGCACTGGCACGCCCCGCGAGTCCGGCAAAGCCCTGGAGGCCGGTCCGTGTTCTGGCGGGGACGGACGATGCGCTGACGATCACGGACGCCGCGGGGCACGAGCTCCCCGCACGAGCGCGCGACATAATCCCGCTGCCGAATCCCTGAGCTTGCCCCAAGGCTCCAACGCTCCAGTTCAGCCGCCGGCCAGGGCCGGTACGAGATCGAGCTGGTCGCCGTCCTCGAGCCGCGTCTCGAGTCCGTCTAGAGACCGGATATCCTCCCCGTCGAGGAAGATGTTGATGAAGCGTCGAACGCCCCGCGCGTCGAGCAGCTGGTCGCGGATCCCCGGGTGGAGCTGCTCCATCGCATCGATTGCACCGCGCACCGTGTCAGCACAGACGATGAGCTCGCGCTCTCCGCAGGTCAACGAGCGAAGGGGCCCCGGAACACGAACGGTCACTTGCATCGGACTAGCGTACTCTGGCGTCGCGCGTGCCGTGCGGATCAGATGACATAGACGTAGCGCTGGGCACCGGGTCGCTGTAGTCCCAGTCGCTCGCCGCGCTCACACAGCTCGGCGATGCTGAGCTCGTCAAGACAGGCCTCCACACGCACAGACAGATCCTTGAAGATCGACTCCGTAACGCGCCGCGTGTCCTGCCCGGATCGACGCTGGGGCGCCATTTCCTCCAGGTCGCCGAGAATGACGGGACCCTCGACGGCCCTGACAATGTCGCCCAAACTGACGTCCGACGCGTCGCGCGCGAGCCGATATCCGCCTTGTGGGCCACGCTTCGACTCCACGATTCTGGCCCGCTTCAGATCCTGGAAGATCTGCTCTAGGAACCGAGGCGGGATCGCCTGGCGTTCGGCGATCTCCTTGACCTGAGCAGGCTTCGAGGGGTGGTAGAACGCCATGTCGAACAGCGCTCGGACTGCGTACCGGGCCTTGTTCGAAAGTTTCACCGTTCGGATATGGGATTTCTTGCCGGAATTGTCAAGAATGCGCCGCGACGCATTCGTGCCACGAGCTTGACCGGGCGCCCGTGGGGGCCATGGACCTTCACTGGTAGAGGGCCGTGAACATCAGGGTCAGAGACCGCGAGGTTGCCGTGAGCTTGGCGTCGTGGTCGCGGTCGCTCGTGCGCGTCATGCCCAAACGCATCAGCCCGCCGACGCACCAATCGTCGCCGATCCATGCGTCGTAGCCGCCCCACGCGAGAGCTCCGAATCCACCGGTGCGACGCGTGTCGCCGGAGGGCCCGATGTCCTCGATGCTAGCGACAGCCAATCCCAGCGAGCCGCCGAGGTGCCAACCCTTCTTGGGTCTGGGGAAACCGTCGATGAACGGGCCTATGACCAGTATGCCGACGTCCCGGGTGCCCCGACGGTCATCCGGCTCCGCGTCGGCAGCCAACAGAAGGTTCATGAACATGCCCCCGCCCAGGGTTACGCCGGGGCTGGGGGACCCGCCGACCAGAAGGTCGAGGGCCATATCGCTGCCACGCAACTGCAGATCCCCGGACCCATCGCTTCCGCCCGAGGTTCTGGCCTTCACGAAGCCGATCCCTCCGTTGAGGCGGAGATAGAGGCCGTCGTGCACGCGGAGGGTTCGCGCCACCGGCGGTGGCAACTCGGCGACTGGGATCTGGATCCTGGGCTGCGCGGCGGGCATGACCTCCGCCGTTGCCGCCGGTTCGGCGGCAGCCGGTGCCGTTGGGGATCCGGCGGAAGCCGACGACGCTGCCGGCTCTGCGGAAGCGGGCGGTGAAGCGGGTGCGTCCGCGTCCGGCGCTGATGCCGGCTCTGCGGCGACTGACGGCGCTGCGAAGGCCAGCGCTACCAGAGCGCCTCGAGCGCCAAGCGATATGGGAGATCGGCCGGTCATGAGTCTGATGGTCACGGGGCGACTCCTTTTCGAAGCGTGGGATGGGCACGTGCTGCCCAGGTCACGCCAACCCAGTGCTGGCAGGTCAGACGAGTTGGCCCAGGGGAACGGTGCACAAACATAGCGCCGGCAGTTACGCAGTTCGAGGGGATCGCCGCAACGAACCAGCTATCCTGACGGCAATCCCGGGCTTGGCAGGCCGAACAGGTGCCGGGGTCGGCCGGCCCGCTGACGACACTCGGCCCTGGCTACTCCCACCCGATCCAAGGCGTCGGGGGTCGACAGCGACCAAGGGCGGAGTTAACGGGGTGGCGAAAGCCATGAACGCCACGCAGACCTACGAATTCCAGGCCGAGGTCACTCAAGTCCTCAGTCTGGTCATCAACTCGCTCTACAGCCACAAGGAGATCTTCCTGAGAGAGCTGATATCCAACGCTTCCGATGCGCTCGACCGCCTCAGGTTCCGCGCCATCCGGGAGCCGGACCTGCTGACCGAGGGGGAGCAGCTGCGCGTCCGCGTGGAGGCCGACCCGGAGCTCGGGACTCTGAGCATCTCCGACAACGGCACGGGCATGACCGAGTCCGACCTCGCCAAGGATCTCGGAACCATCGCGTGGTCGGGCTCCCGAGCCTTCGTCGAAGGGCTCGAAAAGGCAAAGGACCCCAACGAACAACTTCAGCTCATCGGCCAGTTCGGCGTGGGCTTCTACAGCGCCTTTCTGGTCGCCGACCGCGTCCAGGTCACCTCACGCGCGGCCGGGCAGGAGCAAGCCTTCCGTTGGTCCTCCGAAGGCAAGGGCGGCTTCACCATCGAGCCCAGCGAGCGGCACGAGCGCGGCACGAGCGTCGTTCTGTTCCTCAAGGCGGATCAGAAGCAGTATTTGGACGAGTGGCGCATCCGCGACCTGGTCGCACGCTTCTCCGACTTCGTCGGCCACCCCATCGAACTGCTGTGCACGAAGACCAAGGATGGCGCGCAGGAGAAGACCTACGAACAGGTCAACCGCGCCAGTGCCCTCTGGCAGCGCGCCCAGAAGGAGGTTCAGCCCGACCAGTACGTGGAGTTCTACAAGCACCTGAGCCACGACTGGGAGGCCCCCCTCGGGTGGAAGCACTTCCACATCGAGGGCACGCAGATGTTCGCGGGCATCCTGTTCATTCCCAAACGACGGGGGATGGACCTCATGGATCCCGAGCCGAAGCACGGCCTGCGGCTGCACGTGCGGCGGGTATTCGTCATGGACGACTGCGAGGACTTGCTGCCACGTTGGTTGCGTTTCGTGCGCGGCGTCGTCGATTCGGAGGATCTCCCACTGAATGTCTCTCGCGAACTGCTTCAGGATAGCAAGGCCATCGCGGTGATCCGCAAGCAGCTGGTACAGCAGACGTTGGATCTCCTGGACGAAATCGCCGCGTCTCGTCCAGAGGACTACGAGACGTTCTGGAAGGCATTCGGGGCGGTATTGAAGGAGGGTCTACACTTCGCGCCAGAACACAGAGACCGGCTCGTCAAGCTCGTGCGCTATGAGTCGACGGCTGTCGCGGGTCTCGTGTCGCTCGACGCTGCCGTCGACCGGATGAAGCCGGACCAGAAGGCACTGTACTACGCCGCCGGTTTCTCCAAGCAGCTGGTGGAAACTGGGCCTCATCTCGAAGCATTGAAGCGCCGCGGCTACGAAGTGCTGTTGATGACCGATCCGGTGGACCCGTTCGCGGTCGCGACGCTCGGCAAAGTCGGTGACAAGCAGCTTGTCAACGTGATGGACGCCAATCTGCCCTTGGACGAGACGTCCGAGACTCCAGCGCCCGAGGCTCCGACACTGTTCACCCGCATCAAGGAAGTCCTGGGTGACCGGGTGAGCGAGGTGCGCCGTTCGACCCGTCTCACCGAATCCCCAGCGTGCCTGGTGACTCCGGAGGGCGGTCTTGCGCCCCACGTTGCTCAGATGCTTCGTCTGCGGCAGTTGGAGGTGCCGCCGAACCCGCGCATTCTCGAGGTGAATCTCGACCATCCCCTGGTGAAATCCCTGGCCGAGCTCTGCGCGGTCGACTCGGCCCGAGCCGACGTCGAGGAGTGGATCCGACTGCTCCACGAGCAAGCGCTCATCGCCGAGGGTAGCCCGCTGGAGGAGCCCGCTCCGTTCGCCCAGCGCGTGGCCAGGATGCTCACCCAGCTCGTCACGGTCCGGGCGGCCCAAACGGCCGAGACCTCCCGGGAGCCACCGAGCTGAGAGTCACCATAGGCCAGTAGGCCAACCGTTCCCGACGGTTCCCCTCTGGTTACGCGGCTTGGGGGCATCCCTCGCGCCAACATGCAACACTGCGCGGCGGCCCATCGGGCCTGTGAGCCGCCTGTCGGACGTATCGGGACCTTGTCACGGAGCACCTTCTTGCGAGCACGCGCGATCGTTCTGAGCGTCTGGTCTCGACTCGTGCTGCCGACACGGCCGGCTTTCGCTGCCGCGCTCACGGCGTGGTGCTTTGTCGTGGTCGATGCTGGCGTGCGCCACAACGTACCAGCGCGTTCTCGTCTCGAACACTGGGGCGCGTCGTTGGCGCTGTACTCAGCGGCGGCAGGGGCAGTGAGCGTCAGCGCTGCGCTGCTCATCGGCGCGGCACGGTGGCTCCGCGCACGGCTCGAACCCCAGCACCCGCGGCTCGCAGCTGCCGCTGCATCGCTTCTGTTGGCTTCGGTCGCCATGGCCGCAAGCACCTCGGTGGCGTTCTGGGCGTTCTCCGGCGCGAAGGCCAAGCGAACGCTGCTCGCGATCTGGGGGCCCTACGCGTGCATGCTCGCCGTGGGCTTCGCGGTGGCGGGACTGACCCTGCTCGTGGACTGGGCCGTGAGGGGGAGGAGCAAGGGTCGCCCGGGCCGGTCCGTTTTCGTCGCTGCAGCGTGTGCGTTCGGCTGCGTTCTGACGGCACGAGTGGACCTGACCGTCTTCGTGGCCCTGTATGCGCGTTTGCACGCGGCTCTCGAGGCCGCGACGTGGATCCTGCTCCTGGTGTTCTGGTCGCTCGTGGCAGGACTGCTGGCTCGATCATGGTCGACGCCGAAGTGGCTTTCGCATGGCGCGACGCTGGCGCTGCTCGGCTGGACGGTCACGTATGCGACGCTGCCCTGGGTGCGCCACCGGATCGAGGACTCGCTCAAACACGTCTGGCTCGAGGACGCGTACGTCGGGCGGATGCTGAGGCGAGCCGGGGACGCCGTGGCCTACGTTTCGAGCCTGGGCGCTTGGAGAGGGCCGGAGCTGCAGCGGCTCGCCCAATTCGCACGCAAATACGACATTGCCAGCACGGCGCGCAGCCCCGCCTGGGACGACCCGGCCCCGGAGTCACCGAAGCTCGTCCAGGCCGTTGGGGCGTTGCGCGGCCAGCGCCGAGACCTGAACGTCATCATCTACTACGTCGACACGCTCCGGCACGATGTGAGCGCAGACCCCGCCCTCATGCCCCATACCGTCGCGTTCGCACGTTCCGCGATCGACTTCACCCACGCGTACTCGACGGGCTCGGACACGTTGCGCGCCCTGCCGGGGCTGACAGGGGGCAGCTACGATTTCGCGGCCACCAAGCCGACCGACATGCTGTCCGTCGCGCGGCGAGCCCACATGACGCCAACCCTGGTGATTTCTCAATCCGCGTTCGAGTTCCTGGACAGACTTCGCCCGAGTTTTCGCTTCGATGAAACACTGCACCTGCGCGACTACGATCGCGCGAAGAAGGTCTGGGGCTATGGCGCCGACGCACCCACGGCCGAGCGGCTCGTCGACGCCGCGTTCGAGTGGCTGGACAAGAACGCCGGTCGACGCTTTCTGCTCTGGGTGTTCAACTTCGACCTGCACGCGTGGCGCGAGCTCGACGAATCCTACATCCAGGCCGCTGCCGAACGTTTCCACGAGCCCAAGGAGGGGAAATTCCCGCAAAGATACCGCGTGGTGGCACGGGACGTCGACGCGCAGTTCGGTCGGTTGCTCGAAGGGCTCGAAGCGCGCAACCTCGACCGCAGCACGCTGGTGATGGCGGTGTCCGACCACGGCGAGGGCCTCGGCCGGCATGATTTCTGGGTCCACTCGGTGTTCCTGTGGGAGCCGCTGGTGCGCGTCATGCTCGCGATGCGAGTGCCCGGGCTGAAGCCGGCCGTGGTGAACGACAAGGTTTCGCTGGTCGACGTCGCACCCACGCTGGCTCGCTACATGCTCGCTGACCCGGACATGTCCGACTATCACGGCGAGGACCTGCTCGGCTACCTGCTGCCGCGGCGTCCACCTCGACGCTTTCCCTTGCTCATGTCGGCGTGTTCGAAACTGACGATGGCACGCATCGGACTGGTGGACCCGGTGGGGCCCTGGAAGCTCGTGCTGCCTTTCGAGTCGGCGGTGCCGGAGCTGTATGACCTGCGTACGACGGACCCGGACGACGTCAGCGTCGCGGACGCGCATCCGCGGCAGGTGCTCGAGATGCTCAACGTGCTGGTGAGCTCGCCGCTGTATCCGCGCAAAGCGGCGGATTTGGAGGCGTATATCCGGTAGGGGAGATCCCGGGGGGATCCCGTGGGCGCTGATCGTGCCCGTGCCTCGCTGGCAGAGCGAGCGCTGGGGCTGACTGGGGGGGGGTAACACCCAGCGAGTCTAGTCGACGCCGGCAGTGGTGGAGCGGCACCGAGCACCGATGGCCTTGCGGGCAGAGCCGCGCTCGCGGATCGAGAGGCCGAGGTGTGGCGGTCCTCTGCAGCATAAGCAATGACAGCCTTGTTGGGTCAACTGCGTGCTTGCGAGCCATCCGCGGCTCTGTCGTGTTGATTCTCCGGCAATCGTCGGCGTTGATTAGGCTGCAGAGACACGCTTGTCTGGGCCGCGATTTTGTCGATGCCGGTTGCAGAATGGACTTGATTGCCGAGCGCGCCTGCGGTTAAGGTGCTGTCCAATCGGGCTCGCCGGTGAACTTCATCATCGGCGGAGCGGCGGAAAATCTTGCAGCTCTGGTGCATTGATCGCACTGCATTGATCGCACTGCATTGATCGCACTGCATTGATCGCACTGCATTGATCGCACTGCATTGATCGCACTGCATCGATCGCACTGCATCGATCGCACTGGGGCGAGAATGCGAGGCAGGGCCATGTTGGCAGGGCGTTGTGCGGACGGGATGCGCTGTCGTTTGGAGATCTGGGGTTCCGGTGCTGTCAGGTGGGCAGCGTGGGTTGGCTGTCTCTTGGGCTGCTCGCTGACCGTTCTCGCCGGGTGCACGGACACCCGTGGCGCAGAGCGGGTGACAACGACCCGCCAGGCATTCGCCGAGAGCGGGGGGCTCGTCGCGTTCGAGGCGGAGCACTTCAACGCCAAGACAGCGATGGGAGACCACGACTGGACGCTGTTCGCGAACAGCGCGGCGTCCGGCGGACAGACGCTGCTCGCCAGCCCCAACAACGGCACCGAGTACCTCAGACTCTATGCGGCCAGGAGTCCACGGCTCGACTTCGAGGTCCATTTCACGCTTGCCGGCACCTACTACGTCTGGGTTCGCGGCAGCGGAGCCAGCAGCGGCGACGATTCCTGCCACGTCGGTCTCGACGGAGCCGAACTCGGCACGGGCACGAACCTCGCCGGGTTTACGACCAGCCTCAGTTGGGTCGGCCACCTCGACGGGGGTGAGCGCGCGTCGCTGGCCGTTGCTTCTGCCGGGCTGCACGTCGTCAACGTCTGGATGCGCGAGGACGGTCTCGAGGTCGACAAGCTCGTGCTCACGACGGATCCGGCCTAC
>JAFGIS010000620.1 GCA_016929495.1 Polyangiaceae bacterium
AGCACATCTACGTCGAGCGAAGCGATGGCACAGGCGAGCCAATCGAGGTCCTTGTTTGCTTTGCCGCCGCCGTGCCCGGGCCTCCCGTCAGGAAACCAGCGCAGGTTGTAGCTGCCCACGCGAGCGGTCTGGCGGAGGCGTGGGCTGGCGCGGATGGTGTGCAGCGCCGAGCGACATTGCTCCGGCGAGAGGAAAGCCTGGTCCGCCTGGACGGAAGTCCGGACGGCCAGGGTGCCTCCAACCTCACTGGCCGCGTAGCGTCGCACGATCCAGCCTCGTACCCCCGACGTTGTGCGAACACGCAGCCACTGACCGTCGAAACGTTGCTCGAGCACCTCGACTCGGGCACCGTCCGGTAGCCGCGCGTGGACCTTGGGACTGCGAGGTGCGGGGTGCACGGGCACTCCCAGCTCGCTCTGCGCGACGACGGTGGTAGTTTCGCCCTGGGCCTGGGAGCCGTGCCCGCTCGCGCCGTCGGTGCTCCGCGGCGCGTGGGGGCCTGCTGTGCCCGTCTGCGCCCCGGACGAAGCGAGCTCGACGCTCGCCGCCGCCAGTGCGCCCACGGCCACGAGCGTGACCAACCCGCGCGCGGCAAGCGTGCCGGGTCTCGCTCGGTTCATCGACCCATGAAGCTAGCACGCCGGCCGTCGCCGAAGCCGTCGCGACTAGCTGGATACTATCGTAACCCGCATCTCGAGCGTCCTGCCGGAGGCTTTGCGGAAGAACGCTCGCCCGGGATGACCTGCGCTCGGTGGATCGAAGCCGAGCTCGACCGTGTCCTGTGCCTCCGCGAGAAGATCATCCGACCGGCTGTTCTGCTCGAGAAGAACATCGATGCGCAGCGTTTGGGCCCCTGCCCCCACGCCGCTCGGGAGAGCGAACTGGCCGGTGCCGAGAAGGCCGGCCCCGCGCTTGACCAAGCGCTCGAGTTCAGGTGGCGTGGCTGCCGCGTCGCCGTCGAGCCACGCTCTGGCGTCCACGACATGACCCTCGGCGTTCGTTTCCAGGCGCGCGTACACGTGCGCCGAGTATCCGATGGGCAATCTGTCCCAGATCCTGTCCGAATTCGTGGCTCGCGGAAGCACCCGTGTGAACGCTTTGGCCAAGTTTCGCTCGCCCGACGCGTCACCCGCGGCCCCGTAGCTCGGAGCGTGCGCAGCGCCATCAGGGCTGAGCGCCCCTCCCGCGTCGCTGGCGGTCTGGGCAGGACGCTGCGTTTCGACGGCGGCCGTGTTGCCGGTGGGCGCGCTCGAGTGAACGACGCGCGGCCCGCGTGGCTCATGATCCACGCGCGCCCCGTCAGGCGGCTCGGAGCGCGCCCGGTCCGGTTCGGTGTCCGATCCAGCGACAGCGGACGCCGAGGTCATTGGTTTTGGCGGTCGCTCGAGGCGGATGGCAGCCTCGGCAGGTTTCGTGTTTTTCGGTGTTGCTCGCACTGGGGTCTTCGGCTGGACGGCTGGCGCGGGCGACTGTGCGCCCTGAGCCGGCGGCGGCGCCTCCAGGACCGCATCGACGTCGAAGGTCGTTCCGGTCCAAGCGTCCCGCGACACCGGCCCGGCCTGCGGCGCTGCGTGTTCCCGAGCCGCCGATCCTGCCGCTTGGGTCAGGGTCAGGTGTAGGACAATCGATGCTCCCAGCGCCCACCAACCACGCGATCTGCAGCCTGACGGCGCCATGCTTGGTGGTTCCGACACTGGACCCGGCAGGCTGTTCCCGACGGAGTCTGCTAGTTGATCCCGGGCTGAGCCGGGGGGAGCAGGGAAGCCCTGCGGCCACCAGCAGGTCGCGGGCCGAGCAGCTTGTCCAGAGCCTCCTGTTCGATGGTCTCTTCGGCCATGAGGGCCTCCACCAGACGGTCGAGCTCGGCGCGATGCCTCTCGAGAGTCCGACCGGCTGCCGCGGCCGCCTCGGTCAGTATCACGCGCGTCTCCTGCTCGATAGCGTGCACGGTCGCGTCGCTCGTAGCGCCCTCCACGGCCAACCGCTGGCCGAGGAACGGATGTTCCGTCTTGTGCTCGTGGAACACGGGCCCAAGGGCATCGCTCATCCCGAAGTGGGCCACCATCTTGAACGCGATCTCCGTCGCGCGCTGCAGGTCGTTCTCGGCGCCCGACGCGGTGTCGCCGAACACCAGACGCTCGGCGGCATAGCCGCCCAGCAACACCTGCAGCTTCGCCTCGAGCTCTGCCTTGGTCATGATGTGCCGGTCCCCCGCGGGCGTGAACTGGGTCACACCGAGCGCCATGCCGCGCGGAAGGATCGTGACGCGCTGCAGGGGCTCCGCATCCGGCGTGAAGTGCGACGCGATGGCATGCCCCGCCTCGTGGATGGCCACGCGGTTCTTTTCCATCGGGTCGAGCTTGGTCTCGCGCGGGTCTCCCAGGACGATCTTGTCGTACGCCGCAGTGAAGTCCTGTGATTCCACGGCGTCCGCTCCACGCCGCGTCGCGTTCAGTGCGGCCTCGTTCACCAGATTCGCCAGATCCGCGCCGGAGAATCCGGGCGTGTTGCCGGCGATCCGACGCAGCCCCACGTCCGTGCCGAGCGGTATCTCTTTCGTGTGCACCTCGAGAATGGCTTGCCGCGCCGGCAGTTCGGGACGGTCGATCACCACGCGGCGGTCGAACCGACCCGGCCGCAGCAAGGCCGCATCCAGAACGTCGGGGCGATTGGTCGCGGCGAGCACGATGGTCAGGTCGTTGCGACTGAAGCCGTCCATCTCGCTCAAAAGCTGGTTGAGCGTCTGCTCACGTTCATCGTGGCCGCCTCCCAGCCCGGCGCCCCGCGAACGGCCGACGGCGTCGATCTCGTCGATGAATACGATCGCCGGCGCCACCTTTTTGGCCTCTTCGAACAGCTCCCGCACGCGCGAGGCGCCGACCCCCACGAACAGCTCGATGAACTCCGAGCCATTGATCGAGAAGAACGGCACGCCGGACTCGCCGGCCACCGCGCGGGCCAGCAGCGTCTTGCCGGTGCCGGGAGGGCCGACCAGAAGCACACCGCGGGGCACCTTCCCGCCGAGCCTCCGGAAGCGCGCCGGCTCCTTGAGGAACTCCACGATCTCGGTCAAGTCCTTCTTGGCAGCCCCCAGACCCGCGACGTCGTCGAAGCGCACCGCGACTTCGGACTCTTTCTCGAAGCGCCGCGTCCGCCCCTTGAGTACCCCCCCGAGCGCTCCGCCCGGACCCATCATGCGCTGTGCTCGCCGGGAGATCCAAACCCATAGGCCAATGATCAACGCCCAGGGCAGCACCGCCATGAGCAGTTGAACCAACAGCGGCTGCTCTTCGCTGGAGACCGTGAGGTCCACGCCCTGCTTGCGCATGAGCGGAATCAGGTCCTGGTCGCCTTGCTCTGGCACCATCGTGCGAAATCGGTGAATCGTCTTGCCGTCGACGCTCTGGTCGCTGTTGAGCCTCCCGATGAGCTTCTGCCCCTTGAGAACGGCGGAATGGACCTTGTGTTTCTCCAGCAGGCCGTAGAACTGCGAGTAGCTTACCTCCGGGTACTCGTCTTCCTGCAAAGCCGTGTTTCGGAGGACCGCGAAACCCGCGAGCAGAACCGCCAGGATGACCCAGCCCTTCCATGAAGGAGTGTTCGGTGTTTGCGCGCCGCCGGATGATCCAGAAGAGGGCCGGAAGGAGGGGGGAGAACGCAAGGACGTCGGCATCGGCTCGGCACAAGGTAGTGACGGAACGCGGGTTTGTCGACTGTTCGGCCCACGAACAGCGCGCGCGCTCGCTGATCTTGCGGCAGAAGGGTCGTGTGGCGTGGCCGGAAGCTTCGGCGTTCGATGCGCTGCAAGTACGAGCCACGAAGCACGTTCGCGCCGGGCCGACGAGAACCGGGGCACGCGCTCGCGACCCGGTGGTGCGTGCGTGCTCGTGACACGGCGTTGGATTTGCCCGAGCGCCGAAGTACTGGGCGCCGCCGCCTGGTTTGGTTCATGATTGGGGGCAAGAGACCCCTGCCCTCGGAGCTTGCTGGCGTGAGCGTGCGCGTGGCATAGGTCGTTGGGGTGCCCAGCGATCGAAATGCCGTCTGACTCGCACAGACCACCCCCGGGACACGAGAGGGACGCGCCGGCCACCGTGGCCGACGGTGCGGTCACTTCGGCCAACGTTGCTCTCGGCGCAGCGCCGGCTTCGGCCCAGGGCCGAATCAGCGGTTCGATCGGTCGGCTGCTGCGCGACACGTACCGCATCGTGGCTCCGCTCGACGAAGGCGGGATGGGCAAGGTGTTCGCTGCCGAGCACGTGCGGCTGCACCGGCGCGTCGCCGTGAAGTTCTTGGCGCGCCATCTCGCGGGAGACCACAACGCGCTCGCTCGCTTCCAGCGCGAGGCAGAGATCATCAGCCAGCTGCACCACCCGCACATCGTCCATATCCTGGATTTCGACGCGACGGCCGAGGGTGAGCCGTACATCGTGATGGAGTTCCTGTACGGCGAGTCGCTCGCGGACCGGCTCGCTCGCGGCCGTATCCTGCCGGTCGACGCCGTCGTGCGGATCGTGTCTCAGATCGCCTCCGGACTACAGCTGGCCCACACGACGGGCGTGGTTCACCGCGACCTGAAGCCAGCCAACGTATTTCTGCTCACCATGCCGGACAACAGCTACTTCGCGAAGCTGCTCGACTTCGGCATCAGCAAGGCAGCGACCGGTTCCACGCGTGTGACGCGTGAATTCGACGTGCTGGGCACCCCGGACTACATGGCGCCCGAGCAGGCGCGCGGACGGACCGCCGTCGTCGATCACCGGGCGGACCAGTTCGCCCTGGCCGCGATGGCGTACGAGATGATCTCGGGATGCCCTCCGTTTCAGGGCGATTCGGTCGCGAGTCTGCTCAGAGCCGTGGTCAACGAAGATCCTCCGCCGCTCACCGAGGTGGCTCCGCTGGTGCGGCCGGCGATGACGCCGGTGGTGCTTCGCGCTCTGTCCAAGGACCCGGAGCGGCGCTACGAGACGATTGCGGAGTTCGCCGTTGCTCTGGCGGAGGCGGCGGGAGCCCCGTTGTCACTGCCTCCTTTCAGCAAGGCGCCGCTGGTGTCCGCGCGCTCCAGGTCGGCGGCACCGACGCAGCGTCCGGCCGACGCCGAACGGGTCGTCGTCGAGGTGAGCACCGGCTCGGTTGCTTCTGCGCGCGCTGGGGCGACGGTGCGTTCCGACGCGGCCCTGCAGCTGACCATCGCCAAGCCCACCGGGCAGATCTACAGTGTGACGCCCGGGCGCGAGGAGGAGAGTCCGAGCGAAGAAGACCCGCTCGAAGCCGTGCATCGAGAGCTCGACCGCGTTCGTCGCTCGATGGCCTTCAGCGAGTCGAGCGAGGCCTATGAAGCTGCGGACGAGGCCATGCGTCTCGCCTTCACGCAGGGGACAGCCAGCGCCAAGCAGTTGGTGCGAGGTTCCGCCGAGGTGCTGGAGGCGGTGTTCGAACGCAGGGTTCGCGGGCCCAAGGGGCTCATCCTGCTCAGGCATGTCCCCGGCCCCCGCGATGAGGTGGTCACGCACAACCAGGTGTATCTGCTGACTCGCCTGGAGGACCGAAGTACGCTCGACGACGCCCTGGACCTGTCGCCGCTTTCGCGGCTGGAGACGCTCTGGCTGCTGGCCTGCTCGCTCGACACCGGCGCGATTGAGATCGCGTAACCGCTCACGGCGGGCAGACGTCCCGGTCCTCGCCGCAGCTCCAGATCTCGAGGCAGCTGCACCTCTGGAAGTCGGAGGGATCGCTCATTTGGCACAGCGGATCGACGAGGCGGCAT
>JAFGIS010000057.1 GCA_016929495.1 Polyangiaceae bacterium
GGCCACGCAACGGGACGTGCCCCATCCCTCGCTCAACCACGGGGACCCGTGCCCTCTGGACTGCGGAGGGAAAGTGTATGACGTCGATCCTATGCGTCTGGTCCGACTTCACGTCGTCGATACCTTTGCGGAAATTCACCGACTCGTGCATTACGAACACGCTCGCCTGCGCAGGGACCTGAATCATCGCACACCTCCGAAGCCGCACACCGCCGACAGCAAGGTCATCATCTCGGGCGTCTGCGCAAACACCCGGAGCGTCACGCCCGACGTCTCGATCTCGGCGACGGGCCGGGGCTCCGGCGCCGAGGGTGCCCTCACTTCCAGCCGCGAGAACGCGGGCACTGACGCGGGCACGCCCTTCGGCTTCGTGCTCCGCGCCCCCGACGCCTTCATGCCCGCCGGCCGGCTCCGAAACAGTCGGGCCCGCTCGACCCCCGTCACACGGACTACGGCCTTCACCCCGTGCTCTTTCGTGGCCCGATGCGCCCCCGAGGCATCGACTCCCGCACGTGCCTCTTCCTCCTCCGCCACTCTTCGAACGCGGACTTCAACTCATCCAGTGAATCGACTTTCATGCTTCAGTTCATCCTGACGGCCATCGCCGCCAGGACGAAGCTACGATGAATGGTGACCGGATCCGGTCACACTTGCCAGAACAGTGGCTAGCGCCGAGGGCGGGAGAGCGCCTGCTCGAGCTCGAGCAGGCGTGGGTCGCCCGGCGGCGCCACGCCCCTGAGCTTCTCCAAGTGGTGTCGTGCCTCGTCGCGAGCGCCCGCGCGATAGACGAGCTTGGCCAGGCGGTAGCGAGCCTCCACGAAGTCCGGCCGGAGCTCCAACGCCCTGAAGTAGCCTTCACGCGCATCGCGGTAGTGGTCTCTCGTGTCGGCAATTCGGGCCACAATGAGCCGCGCACGGGCATTCTGAGCGTCGGCCTCGATCACTGCGCCGAGCTCCTGCTCCGCGGCCTCCAGCTGCCCGAGCTCTAGGTGCAGCTCCGCGAGCAGAACCTGCGCAGGGGCTCCGCGCCCGAACAGCAGCGCCCGCTTCGCCTGTTCGAGGGCAGCACGACGGTTGCCTGGACGCTCCGCCATGGCCAGAGCTAGCGCGGCGTAGCGGTCATCGACGCGAGCTGCACGGGCGCGCCTCGCGGACTGCCGTGCCGGTTCGATCTGCCCGGCCCCGGCCAGGGCTTCGGCCCGCATACCGTCACATTCGCTGCAGGGCCCAGCCGCGGAGTCGAGAGCCTCGAGGGCTGCGTCATACAGTCCAAGGTCGAGCGCCAGGGGAACGAGAACGCTGCGACACTGTGACGAGTCCGGGTTGTGACAGGTGTCGCGGGCACGTCGAGCGCGGTCGTTCGGCTGCTTGTCCAGGGCAGCACACAGAGCTCGGCAAGGACCCGGGCGTTGCCACCTCGACCCGAGCAGATTCCAGCCGACGCTGAGCCCAAGCAGCGCGGCCACTCCGGCAGACGCCCACTTCATCCAGGAGCGAAGTCGAAAGCCCTGCGCCTCCCGAGCTGCCTCTGCGCTTTGCTCCGCAGCTGTCACGGCCGAGGATCCTCCAGAACGGCCTGCACCAGCGCCGCCACGGCCGCCTCGCCGTCCTCGGCACACAGGCAGTGGCTGTCTCCATACCGGTGAAGCCGCCGGTAGGCGGCCATGTCGCTTCGCTCGGGCAGTATCACTCGCCAGAGCTGTGTGGAAAGCACGTCGTTCACGCGCTCGCTGGTGAGCTCCTTCCCGGTCGGCAGCTCGGGTTGCATCACGATGAGACGGGGACGCATCACCGAATGGCCCGTGGTGTTCAGGATCCGCTTTGCGATCTGCGACGCCATGTCCGGCGCAAAAGCATTCATGAAGCACAGGTACTTCTCGGCTTCGTCCGGATCGGTGTTGTCGAACGCCTCCAGCACACGCATGCCCACGGCACGAGCGTCGGCCAGCATCACCGTTCGGCCCTTAACCCGCGGATGATGATACTCTCTGATGAGCTCCAGCATGGCCCGCGTGGACGCCGGCAACGGCTGCTCGGCCGCAAGCAGCACTTCCACGTCGCGGAAATGGGGCCGCCGGTCGCCCACCGGGACCGAGCGTGCTTGAAGCAGCCGCTCCACGGCGACCGGGGGCAGCTTCTCGAAGTAGGCCTCGGCACGCTTGACGTCGCCCATGGTCTGGGCCGAGTCGGGCACCGCTCTGCCTGCCTCCAGATAGTGCACGGCGTAGCGGCTGGTGAAATGGACGGTCGGCTCGGGCAAGAGGGCGCGTCGAAATCGTAGGCGGTTCATCATGCCGGTGATGAGTCGGTCTCCGATGGGGCTCAGAGGATTGGGCATGAGCCCCCACGCGGGCACGAGGTCGAATGCTGCAACCGAGAACATCATGGAGCTCGTATCGCAGAACACGGTGGCGTCCGAATCCTCGCCTTCGGGCAGCAAGACGCTGCCCTCCTCGTCGTGGACCGAACGACGGCTGGAGACCACCTCCGCACCCGTTCGCTCGAGCACGGCGACGAGCTTCTGTAGATGATCCGGCTGGTACCAGTTGTCCGCGTCCAGGTACGTAATGTACGAGTAGCCCTGTCCGAGGGCAGAGAGCCCTCCGATCGCACGGGGCGTGTTGCCGTTGTTCCGATGCGATCGTGAAAGCACGATGTGCTCGCAGTCCCAAGTCGCAACTTCCGCGCGAGGATGGCCGTCTGCCACCATGAAATGCCGCCCTTCGAGGGTCTGGCCGAGGACGCTCTGGTGGCAGCGGCTCAGCACTTCGAGCGCCTCCTGGTAGTAGGGAGTAATGACGGCGACTCTGGGCTTGCCTGTCATTGCGCTGTGCCTCCCCGACTAGTCGTCGACAGCGGGGCGTTCGTTCTGGCTCCGAAGCGAACGCTCGCACAGGCGGCGGTTCTTCTCGAGCCGCGGCCGCTCGTCCGCAGGCAGCGCGTCGCTCGCCAACAGGTCGTCCAGAAGCGCTGCAGCCTGCTGCACCTGCCCCAGGAAGAACGAGGCGACGGCCAGCTCGTCGCGCGCCTTCCAGAGATAGACGGACTGTTCCACGAACAGAATGTCGTTGGGAGGCGGGATCTCGACGGCCTTTGCCGCAAACAGGTGCGCCAGCGCGTAGTCGCCGGCCTCTCGATAGTGGCGTGCCAGATGGTACAGGGGCTCGGCTCGGGTCGTACGGTACTGGTAGGCACGGAGGTACGCCTGCAGCGCCTCGGCGAAGTCGCCACCCAAGGTCTCGCGCACTCTGGCCGCCTGGTAGAGCGCACACCACGCTTCCTCCTCCCATCCCCCCATGCGGAACCGCCGCTCGTAGGTGTCGATGGCTTCCAGGAATTGGTTGCAGTCCCGGTAGCTCTGCGCCAGGTAGAACAGATACCTCGGGTTGTCCGGTTCCTCGTTGAGCGCCGTTTTCAAGAGCTCGATGTCGCGCTCGAATTTGCGAAGGCGATCGGCGTTCCGGGCTCCGTCGAACAAGCCGCGCACGGTGACCGCGGCCATGCGCTCCACGGAGCACGGAGCAAGGCATTGGACCACCTCGTGCACGGGGCCGACGAAACGCCAGGGCAGGCCGTCCCTCACCAGATGGACGCGCCAGTAGCTGTTGTCGCGATCGTCGCGGTGCTGTGCCAGATAGGCGTCGGCCGTCAGAACAGGCCAGGCGAAACCGCTCGGAACCTCGAGAACCTCGTCAGCATCCAGTACCAGGATGTAGTCTGCCTTTCCACGCGCCAGGTCCAGCGCTTCGGTGCGATTGTGCCCGAAATGACGCCAGGGACGCTCATGCAGCTCGCCCGGAACCGAAGCGAGATGTTGGCACACGAGCTCACGTGTGTCGTCCGTGGACCCGGTGTCCACGATCACCCAGCTCGAGATGTGGGGCAACGCGGAATCGAGGCAGCGACGAATGACATAGGCCTCGTTCTTGACGATCATGTTGAGGCAGACGGTCTGTGTCACGCTCTTGCTCCACTCCGGTACTCGGTGCTCCTATCACAAGGGGCGCCCGGAAGCGACCCGCGCCTGCATGGCCAGAGCCTGTCCGCGCTCGCTCGATGAAGTGTCGAAAAACCAGTGATCCGACCAGTGACGCTGGTCGGTGCCGGTCTTGATGGCGACCCAGGTGTTCGCCGAGGGGCGTACGAGGTGATAGGGAAGGTTATTCTGCACGAACTGTGCAAGGGCGCGCATGGAATCCAACAGGACGTGGTGAAGCACGATGACTCTGCCGGGCGCGAGCATCTGGTCGCAATAGAACCATTCGACGAGCGTGACGTCGAATGGCGAAAGACCGTGGAGGAAGCAGAAGTCGAGCCGGGCGCCGGCTGCAACCATCCGCGGCAGAGCGAGGCACGGCGCCTCTTGTACCACCCGCCAGCGTCCTCCCAGTCCGGCGCTGGCCACTCGATGAACACTTTCGGGGCGGGCTGGACCGATGGGCATGGAGGCGACGGCGCGGTGCATCTCGGTCGATGCTCTCCAGGTCGAGTTTTGCGTGAGAGCGGCCAAGATGGCCATCGTGACGCCCCCTCGGCCGAGCCCCACCTCCAGCGTCCCGAGCGGCGCCACGAGGCGCACCACGTTGTACGCGATCGCGATCTCCTCCCCTTCGTCCCAAAAAGGATCCGCGGTCGGCGACTCGGAGAGCTCCTTGAACGCGCGCGCAATCTCTGGACAGAACGCCGGCTCTTCGAGCAGGTCGGCTCCGTCGAGCTGTTCCACGAGTCGCTTCAGGGAGGGCCGCACGGGGCGGATGGTCGCATGGTGGGAGCGTTGCCGCAAGCAGTGGGCTGGTCTTCCGTTGTCGTCGTGTCCGTGCCGCTGCGCGCGTCGGCGAGAGACCGATGGCTTCGAGTTCGATTCGTAGGAATCGCGCAACGCCGATGGTCCGGCGCATACGCCGAGCTGCGGGTGCGGCGAGAAAGGCCAGGGTGCGCTGAAGCCGACAATCCAGCCCGACACGGCGACCCTTGGCACCTCGACAGGGACAGGTGTGCGCGCGCGGCTCGACGCGCCAAACGCGCGCGCATTCAGTCCACGCGCACGCACCAACACCGGCACGCGTCAGCTCGATGAGCTGCGGCGTCTTCGTGCACAAGGAGGACCAAGACCGACCCGTCGTGCCCGCGGTACTGGAGTTGCCCACCGGGAGGACGACTTCCGTGCCAAGGGAAGCGCCTGCTCTCGGCGTCAGCTCACCGTCCGGCCGACGGCTCGAAACGGTGCGGCAGTCCACGGCGACCGTAGCGAACGCACGTTGCCGCGGGGCCCCTCGACCCCGCCGGCCAGGCAGGCTATCAGTAGCAGGCGCGCCATGAGCTACCTTGAGCGCATCGAAGTCCGCAACCACTACAAGCTGAAGGACTTCGCTGTCGACTTCCAGCCACCTCCGGGAGGGCGGCCGTTTCGGCATCTGATTCTGACCGGACCGAACGGATCAGGAAAGACGACGATTCTGACTCAGCTCGCTCAGGCGGTGACGTCCGATCTTGTCGGTCAAGGCGCATTTCGAAAGCGGGATGCCGAAGCGCAGCTCAAGGATCTCCAGGTCGTGGTCTCCTCGTCCGAGCTAGGGTCGCCCCAGCGACGCAGCTTCGAAGCAGCTGCTCTTCAGCTCAAGGAGTATCTGTCGCAGTTTTCGGTCGAACCGTCCTGGGGTCCCGACCTGCCCAAGCAGGGCGCCGTCTTCGCCGCATTCCTGGCCGCACACCGTACCCTGGAAGTCGACAAGCCGCATGCGATCGAGAAAGTCGATCTGGGTCGGACGGCTCCCAACCAGCCTGTGGCAAGGAGTTTCCTGAAGCACCTCGTCAATCTGGAGGTCCAATCACGCCTCGCGAAGGAAGAAGACCCAGCGGCGGCCGGGGCGCTGAGCGAGTGGCTCGAGGCGATCGAGCGGGCGCTTGGCGACCTGTTCGAGATCCCGGGGCTCCGTATGCGGTTCGTGCGCACGGACTATGACATCCGCTTTGTCGAGCCATCCGGAGCGGAGTACGACTTCAACCAACTGGCCGCGGGTCATGCTTCGGTTCTCAACATCCTGGCGGAGATCCTGCTTCGCGTTCCCGACAGCGCGCTCACCACCGCGGATGGAGCCCTGGCCACGATGCCTGGGGTGGTGATCATCGACGAAGTGGAGACCCACCTCCACCCCTCACTTCAGGAACGGGTCTTGCCCTTCCTGGCAAAGGCGTTTCCTGCGACGCAGTTCATCGTGGCCACCCACTCTCCCGTGGTGATCTGTAGTGTGGACGACGCGCTGGTGTGGGACCTGCGTTCGATGCATGGGGTTCTGAGCGACGAGTTTCGTGGGACACCATACGGCGACCTGATGAAGATCCACTTCGGCATCGAGACGGACATCGACCTGGAGTCGACGAGGCAACTCAAGCGGCTCAAGGAGCTTCGGGACCTGCCCAGCCGCTCTCCCACCGAGCAGACAGAGTTCGAGCGACTCGCTGATCGGCTACGCAAGACCTCTGGCGCGCTGGCGCTCGAGGTCTGGACGCAGCTCGAGCAAGCGAGGCTCAAGGCAGCCGGTGAGTAATGATCCGGGTCCGGCGCCGAACCGAGCCGCCTGCGTCGCTGGCCGAAAGAGCCCTTCCCTTCAAAGAGGACGTTCAGGCAGCGTTGGATGAGGATTTCTCCGGCAAGTGCTACTTGTGCGAAGGGAGCGCCAGGGGCAACTTCGATGTCGAACATCTCAGGCCCGTCATCGATTTTCCGGACCGTGAGTTCGATTGGCACAATCTCTTTCCAGCGTGCAGCCGATGCAACGGCCGCCGGAAGCGCTGGAGCGCAGACGAGCATGAGCCAGGGTGCAAGCGATGGCCGAAAGGCGGGATGCTCGACTGCGCGCAGGACGATATCGAGGTCCGACTGCAGCAAGTCCTCTCGACGGACGTGGGCGGAGTTGCTGCACGGTTCTTCCCAACCGGATGTGAGGACTCTGCTGCCGCGAACACGGCAAAGGAGCTCAATGCCATTCACTCCGTCGAGAATGAGTGGGGCAAGCAGATCTGTGCCCTGATCGAGCGTCGATACAGGGCCGTCCTCGAGTCATGTGTCAGTCTCATGAGGGCGCTGGGAGACTGCGGGCACAATTGGGACGCCCCGGCCGTACGAATCCAGCAGACGAAGCTCGAGCTCGTGCTCTCGACGTCCGCGCCGTACGCGGGACTCATCCGAACCAAGATGCGCCACGACCTGCCTGCCCAGTGGGTGACCCGTTTGGCCCTTTGAGCCGGCCGAGACCGGCACGTGGCACACTCGGCTCAGTTTCGGGCGTACATTGTGCCATATGGGGGTCCAACACCACTCGCGCAGGTCGGGGCCGAATCATGGAGCATCCTCGTTCCTGTGGCGATGCGGCGGCAGCCCGCCACCGCTCGAAGAACAATAGGCCGGCTCAGCGGATCTTGGCGATCTTCATCACCGAACCGTCGGCCGCCTCAGCCGTGCTCCCGTTGTCCACCCAGTAGATCCCGGTCGCATCGACCGCGAGCGTGGACGGGCACGGCAGTCCAGACGCGATGGTTTGCGCCTGGCCACCGTCGAGCGGCAGGCGCACGATGACGCCTCTGTTCTCGCCGGCCACGCAATCCTCGTCGAGGACCGAGCGATCGGCGAAGTAGACATTCGCCGAGTCGGCAGCGATGCCCCATGGGGTCGTGTATCCGGAGGCGACCGTCTCCTTATCTCCGCTCGTCGGATCGATACTGACGACGGTGCCGTCACCGGGGCAGGTCACATACAGCCGACCGTTTGCCATGACGATGCCCTCCGGACGCGCCAATGGGTCGACCAGCGCCGGAGTGTCCGGATGGCTTTCGGACCAGACGCGCAGCCGTCCAGTGGTCGGATCGGTGCTTCCACCTTCGGTGATGTAGATGCGTCCGCCCTCGTGCCAGCGCCGGTGGGGACCGTTCAGATCCGACACGAGAGTGCTGGAGCCTGCCCCGAACGGCGCGCGGATCAGGTTGGCCGAGCTGAAGAAGTAGAGAGCGTCGTCACTGCACCAAAGCTCGTACGGATACTGGACCGGCGAAGCGACCTGGGGCACTGCGCCAGGCGATTGTGTCACGAGCGATCCCTCTCTCGGGCTCGCATCCGTCAGGCCGAACGTCGAGTAGAAGAGCACGTCTGTGCCGTTGCAGGTCAGCCCCGCCACGAACGGAAGCTCACTCGCGACCGCGCTCACGCTGCCCCCGTTCTTGGGAACGCTCATGATCGCGCCGGTGGCCTCGTCATTGAGCCCGCGATTGGCGAAGTAGACATTGTCTCCCATGAGCACCAGACGAACGGGCACGGGCTGACCGGCTGCAAGAGTCTCGGGCTGGCCGAGTGTGAAGTTCGGGCCGTCGACGATCGCTCCGGAGCCACCCGTGCCCCCGCCGCTCGAGCCGCCCCCGCTCGAGCCGCCCCCGCCCGTGCCGCTCGCTCCACCCGTCGAGTCCGCGCCGGTTCCCCCCGCAGCGTGTGAGTTGTCCTTGCCATCGTCGGGGCTACAAGCGAACAGGCAACTGCCCAGAAGCAGAGCGGACAACGGCAGGCCAGCATGGCCGCGCGATCCGCGCCTATTCAAGCCAAGAAGCCAAATCATTGCGTTCATGAGGCGAGTTGTAGCACGCGCCCGGAGTGGCAGGCCGAGACTCAGAAAGAACGCCACACCCTGCCAGCGCGGGACTATTATCCGCGAAATGAGGTCCAACATCATCGTACGCGGCCTGGCCGCGCTGCTGGTCACCGGTTGTTCGTCGAACCACGACACGAGCGGAGCCAATAGCTCGGCTGCCGGCACATCCGTGGAGGCGGGGTCGCCGGAGGCGGCGGGCGCCGGTGGGACTGCCGATGGCCCAACGACGCCATACGGGGGGCGCGGGCATGGCGGCACCATCGCCGAAGGCGGCCAGAGCGACTTGGGCGGTGCTTCGTCGGCCAATGCCGGGCATCCCGGAGAGGGCGGCAGCGAAGACTCGGGTGGCGCGCCGTCGACGGGCGGCCGCAGCTCGAACACCGGCGGCCGCAGCTCGAACACCGGCGGCGCCAGCTCGAACACCGGCGGCACCAACTCCCACACTGGTGGCACCAGCTCCAATACCGGCGGCACCAGCTCGACAGACAACATCGGCACTTGGACGGACGCGCCCGGCACGTGCCCCGCCGGCACGGACCAAATCGACATCACGAGCGTATCGGATCTCGAAGACGCCACGCGCGGCGAGGGACGCCACGAAGGCGACCTGCCCAGCGTCTGCTACCTCATTCACGACGGCACCTACGAGCAGTCCGGGAGCACCCTCCCTATGTACGTCACGACGGGCGGCAGCGACGCAACGCACCGACGCATCTTCGTCGGGCAATCGCGCTCGGGCGTGGTCATCAACGGGCGCGCTGCCGTCGATCGCGGCGCCAGCCACGTGCAGATCAGCAACCTCACCTTCGACTTGACCGGCTACTCCCAGGACGGCTCGTTCAATACGCTCGATCTGAGCGAAGGCAGCTCCGATGTCCGCATCGATCACGTGACCTTCACGGGCGACTGCCAGACCGGTGCCAATGGCGGCCACATCGAAGTGAACGGCAGCACCGACGTCGTGGTCGAGGCGTGCGTCGTCGAGAACTTCGGTCGCTGCGGGCCGAACGGTCATCAGGATCACGGCATCTACCTGGCCAACGGCAGTGACATCACGATCCGCAACAACGATATTCGTGGCAACGCTTCGCGCGGGATCTTGTTCAACACCCAGGGCGGAGAGTACGGCACGCTCGACGACGTCACCATCGAGCGTAACCGCATCCACGACAACGGCCACAGCGACTACGAAGACGGGATCGCCATGAATGCGACGGACACGGGAACCATCTCGAACGTCGTGATCCAGCGGAACCTGATCTACACCAACTACTACTCCGGAGTCCGCGTGGTGGGCGACGCTTTCGATTCCATCGTCATCGGCAACAACACTTTCTACGAGAACGGCGCGGACTCCTCGGGCTCGGGCCGTTCCGAGCTCAACCTCGACGACGTTGGCTCCGGCGCACGAACCAGCATCACGCGCAACATCATCGTCGCCGCCCACCGAGTCCTGAACGACTGCTACGATGCCGGGCCGCGCGACTACGTTCTGACCGACAACGTCGTACAGGGTACCCTCCCAACGGGCGAGGCAGGCAGCTGCATTTCCGACTCGGTCGAACAGGATCCGCGCTTCGTCGCTGCGGCGACCGGGGACTTTCACACCCAGAACGCGGCAGTCGGGGCCTATGGTGCCTACGCGCCGTGAACCGGGACCGAGCCCGAGCCTCGGCCTTCCGACCCGGGCCCACGGCTCGAGCCCGTGTTGCAGACGTTCCAGGCCGGTCAAACCACCCTGCTCAGCCCGACGCGTGAGAGGTGAGCAGCCAGGTGTGAGCGATTGCAGGCCCCAGCCTCGGCGCTGGTCAAACCAGGCACGTGTTGCCCAAGTAGCTGATTTCTGGACGCCGGTTCGCGCTGGTTGAACCAGTGCGCACAGCCCTCATCGCAGTGCGGCGCGTCGTTCTGCACAGTCACGCGGCCGGATCACCCCTGGTCCAACCACCCAGCCCGCGGGCCGTCACGGCTCTGTGCATCGCCTCGATCCCATGCGCGACCTGAAGCGACCATCGACTCGAAGGCGAGACGCCTACAAGGCGTTGTCATACCACGCCAAACCCTGGTCTCATCGGCTTGGCGAATGAGAGTCCTCGTCTGCGGTGGGACCGGCTTCGTTGGCCACGCCCTCGTGCCGATGCTGCGTCATCATGGGCACAGCGCTGTCGTTCTGACCCGCAAGAGCGAGCTACCTGTGCGCCTGGTCGGGCAAGGAGTCGGAATACTCCAGGGTGATCTGTTGTCGCCCTCGGTGCTCGGCCTCGAGATGGGCGACATCGACGCCATGATCCTGCTCGCTGCGCCACGCCTGTTCGGCAAACGGCTCGGCAACCGGCGGTTCGCGCAGCTCAGGACCGAGCTCACGACCATCTACTCGAGCGCGCTCGAACTCGCCAACACGCGCGGTTGTCCGATCATCATCGCCGGCGGCACGTCCTTCCGAACGGTCGGCGATCAAGTGGCCGACGAAACCTGGCCCATCGACCGCTTCGGCGCCACGAGCATTGGCGAAGGCATCGACGAGCTCGTCGAGAAGGCCGTTACTGCCAAGAGCCCGAAGCTCGTGTGGATGCTGGCCGGCCAGATCTACGGACCGGGCGGCATGTTCATGACGATGTACAGGATGGCCAGGAAGGGGCGCGCGCCGATCCTCGGCGACGGAAACAACTGCTTGCCACGCATCCACGTCGACGATTGCGCAGCCGCCTTCGTTGCGGCCCTGGAGCACGTCGATACGCTCGCAACCGGCGAGCGCTTCATCGTGGCCGACGATGTGGCCTGCACCTCGAGGCAGTTCGCAGAAGAGCTCGCCGTGCTGCTCCACGTTCCCAAACCCAGGCCTCCGCCGAGCTTCATCGTCAAGGTCATCATCGGCAAGCGGCTCTTCGAGTCCGCGACCATGAACTGTAGGGTCAGCAACGCCAAACTCAAGCGCGTGCTCGGCTGGGCGCCGCGCTATCCGAGCTTCCGAGAGGGCCTGCAGGCGACGCTGGATGCGATCGGGCGCGGGGAGGTGACGCCATGAGCGTTCGGCGCAGGGCGCCAAAGGCGATCACGAAGCACGCGAGCAGCCGGCGCAGCCACCTGCTCTCGGGCCTTCTCCGCTACGACCCTGTGCCCTGGCTGCTCTCTGGCCAGGACCTGGCGGTCACCACGCTGGTTCGGCGCGATCTGTTGCACGAGAAGGTCGACCTCCGCCCCCTTCAGCACACCAAGGAAGCGGCACGTCTGTTGCGCCGTCAGCAGCCGAACGGCTCCTGGCTCTACCCCGTCAGGAAACCCCCGCCGCAGAACTACGACCTGTACGAGACGTTCACCACCCTCGGTGAGCTCGTCGGCAAGTACGGCATGGACCGCAGCCACAAGGCCATCCAGCGCGCTGCCGAGTACGTCTTCTCCTGCCAAACCGCCGAGGGCGACTACCGCGGTATCTACGGCACCCAACCTGCGCACACCTACACCCCGGCCCTGATGGAAGTCTTGATCGAGGCCGGCTACGCCCAGCACCCCTCGATCCAACGCGCCTTTCGCTGGCTGCTCGCCACGCGTCAAGAGGACGGCGGCTGGGCCATTGCGGCTCGCACTCGCGAACTGAAGCTCGTCAAAGAGTGGGACGAGATCTCATCGGGCCCGGTCATCGAGGCCGATCCGACCAAGCCGTTCTCCCACATGGTCACCGGCATCGTTCTGCGCGCCTTCGCTGCCCACCCCCGCTACCGCGGCTCGCGCGCGGCGCTGCACGCCGCCGAGCTCTTCAAATCGCGCCTGTTCAAGCCGGACAGGTATTCGGATCGCAAGGGCAAGGAGTACTGGACCAAGTTCACCTACCCCTTCCAGTTCACCGATCTGCTCACGTCCCTCGATGCCCTTGGCAAGCTCGGTTTCTCCGCGGACGACCCGGAGCTCGCCCCTGCTGTCGACTGGTTCCGGCAGCGGCAGAAGCCAGACGGTTCCTTCGAACTCAACATGTGCCGCGCCATCAGCGATCGGCGCTTGGCGTTGTGGCTCGGCCTGGGCATCTGTCGCGCTCTGTTGCGGTTCAAGGCGCGAGGCTGAGCGTCTGAATGGGCCCGGGGGTTCCCCCCCGGGCGCGCTCAGGCCCGTTGCGCTAAGCTCGTGACCCATGCAGCCTCCGTCGGACCTGACCTGCGGCTGGACGTTGGATCCGGACGATCCGCGCGCTCCCTCCCAGGAGCAATGGGACCGCATGTCGCCAGAGCAGCGCGCCCGGGTCGTCGCAACGCTGCCAAGCGAGTTTCCTCCGAGCGAAGCGCATCCGCCTCCGGAAGGTGACCCGCACATCGACGCGTGGACGCTTCCGCGTCAGACGCTCCGGCGCTGGTCCAAGCGGGGCGGACGGCGCATGTACGTGGGGGGCAACATGGCCATCTACTACCCGGATGAGCGCATGTTCTCGCCGGATCTGTTCGCCGTCCTGGACGTCCCGGATCACAACCGTGACAGCTGGATCGTGGTGCACGAGGGGCGCGGTCTGGACCTCTGTCTCGAGGTGGTGGTCGCAAGCAGGCGCCGCAAGGATTTTCAGGACAACGTCAAACGCTACGCGCGGCTCGGCATCAGCGAGTACTTCATCCTCGACTGGCGCATGCACACGCTGCTCGGCTACCGGCTTCCGCCCGAGTCCCGGTCAGTGGGGTATCAGCGGCTCGTAGCGCAGGCAGGCCGGCTCAGCTCGGCCGTGCTCGGTCTGGAGCTGTTCATGGACGGCGCGCGGCTCAAGTTCGCCCTCGGCGACGCCATTCTCCCCGATTCCGACGAGCTGGTGAGACGCCTCGAGGGCCTGGTGACCGAGGCCGTGCAGCGCGCCGAGCAGATCGAAGCACAGCTACTCGAGGAACAGCGCCAGCGTGAACAGGAACAGCGTCGCCGTGAGGCGCTGGAGCGGGAGGTCGCCGAGCTGCGTCACGAGCTGGCAGAGCTGAGGGAACGGAAGTAGTCGCGCACGAGACAGGGCACTACCCCTTCGCAAACCACCCACGCGCCTCGGCCTCTGCCAGACGCCCGTCGATGTGCTCCCAGAGCGCCGCCGAAGCAGCCAAGATGGTCGGCTGATTCAGCTCGCGCACCATGGTCACGGTGACGCCGCTCTGCTGCCACGCGGCCCCTGCTGTGTGAAGGTTCTGCAGGATGGCCTGCGCCCGATCCAACGCGCGCGCGAAACGCGCCTCGGGCGTACGACGTGCCTCGAATTCGTCGAATAGAGCGCGGATCCGCGCTCCCTGGTCCGGCGGCAACAAGCCAAACAAGCGCTCGGCCGCTGCCTGTTCGCGCTCGGCCTGTGCTGCCTGCTCCGCAGCGCTCGCGTAGGCGATGGTGTCGCCCGCGTCGATTTCGACGATATCGTGGACCAGCGCCATCTGAAGCGTGCGCAGCAAGTCGATCCCCGGCTCCGCGTACTCGACAAGCGTCATCACCATGAGCGCAAGGTGCCAGGAGTGCTCGGCATCGTTCTCGCGCCGGTCCGCGAAGGAGACACGGCTACGCCGCAGGATGCTCTTGAGCTTGTCCGCTTCGCGCAAGAACTCGAGCTGTCGCTCGAGGCGCCCCTGGTCCACGCCCCGTGCCTCACGGTGCATCGGACGATATCTCGTGCGTCAGCTGAGCGCCCAGCGCGCGCGCCGCTTCGGCATAGTCCGGCCGACTGCGGGCCGCACCCACCGGCCCGAGCCCCGAGCACGCCAGCACTCGCCCCGGCGCGAACCCGCCGAACCCCGGCAGGTAGTTGACGAGCCTCTGCGCCATCTGTTCGTAGAACGCGTTCTGTGGGTCCTCGTACGTGACGATCATCGCTCCTCGCCGCGGCCCGCCGAGCCGCGGCCTGACCTCGGTGCCCTGCCGCCGAAACCAGTACAGTCGATCGTAGAAGGTCTTGAAGGTCCCACTCACCCCGTCGAAGTACACCGGCGCCGCAAAGAGCCACACATCCGCGAGCGCGAGGGCCGCATGAACCGCCCCGAAGCCATCGCGCTGCCGACACCCGTCGTCCGGGCACGAGTCACAACCGCGGCAGCCGCGAAGGATGAGCTCGTCGAGCCGGATCAACGTCGTCGTGGCGCCCGCCTGCTGCGCCCCCGCCAAGGCGGCTCTGAGCAGCGTGGTCGAGTTGCCGTTGCGCCGAAGGCTGCCGGCGATACCGAGAGCACGGACAGAACGGGACATGCGGGCGACGTTACCACGGCGGACGCGACGGAGCTGTTTCCCGTGGGCGGTGTCGGTTTCCGCCCTGGGGCGAGTTGCTCTCGGTACCGAGATCCCCCAGGCTTGGCGCGCCGGCCGTGGCCGCGCGAAGTGCGCGGCGTCCCAGTCAGGCCGGCCCGATCCAACCGGTGCCGCTGGTCAGGCTCGTAACGTCGATCAGGTCCGGACAGCGTTCAGCGGCCTCCGTGCAAACGTCCCAGCCCTGGGCGGCACCGACCTCGAAGTTGACGGTCTGCATCCCCGCGGAACACATGCAGAGCCAGGCGCCAGAAGTCTCGGGCTGGCAGGTCAGCCAGAGCCAGGGGTTCATGGTCAGGTCCGTGTCGCCCCAGCGCGCCGACTGTGTACAGACGATCTGCGCGTCGCAGTAGTTCGGATCCACCGACTGAGCCACGCGTTCACATTCGGGATCGCCAGAAAGCACGATGCCTTCGGGTTGCGCGCATATCGCTTGCGCATCGCTGCACGCACCGTCATTGGCCTGACGGCCTGGGAGCTGGAAAGCCATCGACCACTGATTGCCATAGCAGCTGCAGGTGGTACCGCTAGGGTTGTCGTCATAGCAGCTGGAGTATCGGGAGTCGTACTGAAGCGCAGTGACGTTCTCCCGAACAGCAGCCGACTGCCAGCAATCCTGCTGCAATTCGCAGTACCCGCTGTAGCTGTATGCGTAGCCCGTCTCGCATTCTGTCGGTCCGTCGAATACGATCGATGGGTCGGGGTCACACAGATCGAGCGCCAATCTGCAGCTGCTGTCGCCGTCCACACCGGAGATATCGAAGGTGCGAGACGACATGTCATTGTAGCATTCGCAGCGTTGCCGCCCGTTCTGCTCGAAGCAGTACGCATACGTCGACGTGCTCAGGGCGACGCTGACGCCACCGCGCAGCTCTGCGGTGCGCTTGCATTGCAGTTGGCAGTCGTAGCTCTGCGGACTGGGGTCATCCGCGACGCACGTCTCTGGCCCCATGAGCGCAAGCGGGTCTTCCGCGCTGCAGAGCTGCGAAACCGCCGCACACGCCTCGGCCGCATCCGCACCCTTGACGGAGTAGTTCAGGTACTGCTTGCTGCTGTAGCAGTCGCAGTACCAACCGCCCTGATAGTCGGCGCTGCAGTAGGTACTGACGTAGTCATTGTCGCAAACGAGATTCAGCTGGCAGTAGCTGTAGTCCGAGACGGTATCCCCTATCACTCTGCAGCCCGCTGGAATCGGCGGAGGATCGATGGTGACCGTGCCGCCAGTCCCGGCGATGGGGCCGCCTCCGTCGGCCAGCACCGGACCGCCGACGCCTGCGGTGCCGCCCACGGGGCTGGCGCCACCGACGGCTACCGTGCCGCCGACCGCTTCCCTGCCACCGACCGCTCCCCTGCCGCCGAAGGCCACGCTGCCACCGACGGCTACCGTGCCACCCGCTGATGTCCTGCTGCTGCCGCCGGTGCCCCCGACGGCCACGGTGCCACCCACAGGTCTGCTGCCGCCGGTGCTGACCCTACCGCCGACGGCCACGCTGCCACCCGCGGCCGCATGGCCGCCAACGTTCGCGCCTCCGGCGACCCCGATGGCGCCTCCCGTGCCAACCAGCGGGGGCCGCCCGCCCTGCGCAGGAGGAGACGTCGAACCGGTATCTCTCGGGCTGGTCGAGCTTGCGCCGCCCGACGGCATCCTGCCCCCGGACGCGGCGCCCTGTCCCGTCGCGCCGACCGAGCTGCCGCCGTCCCAGCCGTCGGCGCCCCCTGTGGGCGCGTCCGAACCCGACGCACCCGCAGCGCTCAGGGACCATAGCGGCGTGAAATCGGCCTTGCCGCCGCACCCTGCCACGACCACCCCGGTGACCCCCACAACCGCGACAAGCAATGTCCTCATGCCAGCCTCCTCGGCCTGCTCAAGGTTAGCCTCCCGCAGCTGCTCCCGCCAGGAAAGCGTGACCAGGCCACGGCAGGACCGCCTTTGGGGCATCCTGCGTGCCTCGGACGGGCCCGTCCGCTTTCCGGACGCGATCCTCGGGACAGCCCGCTACAATATCGCCCGTTTCTTGCAGTCCGGCGTGCAGTTCAGGCTCCCCTGGGGGCCGTCATCGCAGTCCTCACCATGGTCGACGTGGTGGTCGCCGCAGTAGGGCGCGAGGGTACAGTCCGGATTGCAGCCGCCGTACTCGCCGGTGTTCTTCTCCGTGCCGTCGTCGCACTGCTCGGGGCCGTTGCGGATCCCGTCCCCGCAGTAGGGAGCGGGTTCGCAGTCGGGTCCGCAGCCCGCGCCCGTCTTCGAGTACAGGGTGTTGTCGAGGCCGTCGTCGCAAGTCTCGTGTGGCTCGTCGATGTGGCCGTCCCCGCAGTAGGGCCCCCACTTGCACTCCGTGGTACAGCCGTTGTAGGCAGCGTCGTCGTTCTTGTCGCCATCGTCGCAAAGCTCGAAGGCGGGACTCACCACGCCATCGCCGCAGTCCGGTGGCAACTTGCACTCGGCTGCGCACGAGTCAGCCGTCAAGGCGTACAGGGCGTCATTGTACCCGCTGTCGCACTCTTCGGGCCCCGGCGGCGTGTCGTCCGGCCCCTGACGGATGGCGTCTCCGCAGTACGTGCGCCCATCGCAGGTGGGACTGCACATGCCGTACTCGCCCGTGTTCAAGGACTCGCCCGTGTTCGGGTCGGTCCCGTCGTCGCAGACTTCCCAGCCCGCAACGATGCCGTCGCCACAGATGGGCGCGCAATCGGAGCGTGGAGGCAGGAAACCGGCGATCGTGAGCCGGAAGTTCGACCAGATCGTGTGGCGCTCTGCGTGGAACAGCACGATCTCGTACACGCCACCACGGACCAGGCCAAAGCGCTTGTCGTCCTCGCTGGCGACTTCCCCATCCTCGAGAGCGCAGGCCGCCTCGCCCTCGGTGTCGCTCTCGATTCCGTTCAAGGAACAATCGCTGTCCGTGCCGCCGTCGTCGCCGTCGTCGCCCAGCACCACACGCCCCCAGCGAGGCGCGTGGACTCCGCCAATGTCCACCGCAAGGCGGCCGTTGATGAAGACCCAGACGTCGTCGTCGCCCCGGAAGCTGAGCATCTCACCGCCCTGGTACTGGAAGAAGTACCGGAGCTCGGTGGTGAAATGGTAGTTCTGATCCTGGCCAGTCGTGATCCCGAAGCAGCGAGGCTCGATGGCCGGATCCACGGAGCTATCGCCGAGCGGGTAGTATGCCGTGCTGTCGAACTGGTAGACGTCAGGGGCGTCTGCCAGCTGGGCGAGCGTCAGCGAGTCGTGGACGTGGCAAATCTGGATGACGCCGTTCAGGCCCTCGGTGCCGGCCGCGTTGTCGGCAGGCGTGTTTTCGGCGTCGCCGGCGTTGCGATACCAAAGGGCATAGGTTTCCGCACTGGTAACGAATGCGTCTTCCTGCTCAGTGCCGGTGAGGTGAAACACAGGCTTGCCGTCGATGTCGAGGACGCCACAGCTGCCTGCAGCACAGGGCGTTCCCGATCCCTCGACGCAGGGTTGGTTCTCGGTGGCCGTGCAGATCGGTCCTGCCATGCCATTGACGACCTGCCCGGTCCGGTACTCGAAATCCGGGTGTCCGCCGTCATCCGCTCGGCGCATGAGATCACGATAGGTGACGGGAAACTCGACGGAAGGGGGCAGGTGGAGGCGGTCGTTGCAGCTGAAGCCCACCTCCTCCGTGCAGGTCGCGGAGCAGCCATCCCCATCGTCGCTGTTGCCGTCGTCGCACGCCTCCTCGCCGGTCACCATCCCGTCGCCGCAGAAGACGTTGACCAGCGGGCTTGGACCGACCGTGACCGTTGGCTCGCCCTGGCAGCTCGGACTGCACCCGTCACCGGCGTTGATGTTTCCGTCGTCACAGCCTTCGCCGGGTTCCTGCTCCCCGTTTCCGCAGACGACGCCCACACACTCTGCGCCCTCGACCGGACACGCATATCCCGGTTCGATGCGGCAGCCCATGTTGCAGCCGTCGTCGTTCTCCCGGTTGTAGTCATCGCACTGCTCGTCGCCCAGCTTCCAGCCATCGCCGCAGATGGGCCGGCACGGCTGGCCCGCTTCGGTGCAGGTCCAGCCTTCCTCCACCGTGCAGGCGCTGCTGCAGCCGTCCAGATCGTAGCCGTTGCCGTCGTCGCATTGCTCATCCGGCGATCGTGCCCCGTCACCGCAGATGAGCGGCGCGCACGCCTCACCGACCACGGGACACCAGAAGCCATCCTCCTTTTGGCACGCAGGCACGCTGGGATCTTCGCTCCCCGAGCAACCGTCGCTCGAGACGGCGTTGCCGTCGTCGCACGCTTCGCCGCGCTCGATCACCTGGTTGCCGCAGACAGGAAGCATAACGCAGGGGCGGCCCGGCCGCGGACAGTTCCACCCCGCTTCCACCGCGGTGCAGTCTGCAGAGCAGCCGTCCCCGCCAGTCTCGTTTTCGTCGTCGCAGGCTTCGTCACCCTCCAGGATGCCGTTGCCACACACCTTGACCTTCTTGCAGGGCTCACCGGGGGTAAGGCAGATGTAGTTGGTCTCCGGCTCCGTGCAGTCCGCGGAGCAGCCGTCCCCGCCGTCCGTGTTTCCGTCGTCGCAGAGCTCGCCGGGCTCGAGCTCGCTGTTGCCGCAAACGGAGTGCTGCTCGATGCCCCCTGTCTCGTCCGTTCCGGAGTCCCGGTCGAGTTTGCTCCCTCCGGTTCCCGGAAGCGTGTTCTTGCCGCCGGTCGTCACGTAGGTCGCGCCGGCGCTTCCACCTTCGCCGCCAGTCTCGAAGCCTCTCGATACCACAGGTTTGGAGCCACAGCCCAGCACCAGGAGGCAGGTGACGAGCACGGACGGTAGACGGTTGGAGATACGCATGGGAGCCCCGCGAGTCGGTCGTTAGGTTGAGCCGGTTCTGGAATGTTACCGCCAAAGCAGGGGTGGTGGCTACTGCGCTCGTGCGTCCTGCGATCGCAAACACCGTCTCCGCCCTGGCGGGCCTCTGGCTCGTCTTTGTGCATCTCCGCTGAGCGCAGGTTGCAATCTCAGTGGATTCCTGGGCAAGGAGAGGGTCGCCGCCCCCTTGCGGCTCAAGATCCCTGAGTTGTGTGCGGAATCAGAACACGCCCCGGCGGATCCCGGTGTTCAGCCCCGTACGTCGACCAGGTCCGGACAGCGCTCGACGGCCTTGGCACGAACGTCTTCGCCCTGACTACCCGCGACCTGCAAGCGGACGATGCTGGCACCTGCTAAACACGGGCAAAACCATGCGCCTCTGGCAGCTCGTCCAAATCTCGCGGTTCAGGATGAGGTCCACGCCCGCTGGCCATCGTTCGTATCGGGCGCAACGTTCGTGCCAAGCTCCCACGTTGCGCGAGCAGGCTCCGAGCACCATCGTGGCTGCCAAGCTCCGCCGCGCACCGCACTCGAAGCGCGCACGCGGCGGGCGGTTCGCGCCCTCTCGGCGCTCCACCGGTACGACCGACACATGACAGATGCATTGAGCCTTCTCATCCTCGGAGCGGCGTTGGTGCTGCTGCTTGCGCTGAACGCGTTCTTCGTGCTCGCGGAGTTCGCCATCGTCAAGGTTCGTCCTTCGCGAGTGGCGCAGCTTGCAGCGGATGGCAATCAACGCGCGACGCTCGTGGCCAAGATACAAGAAGACCTGGACGAGTACCTGAGCGTCTGTCAGGTCGGCATCACGCTGGCCAGCGTAGCCCTGGGCATGGTCGGCAAGAAGACCGCCGACATCATCATGGGTGACGAGAGCGGCGACACGCTGCGATACGTTCTTGCGATCGCGGTTTCGTATCTGCTGATCTCCGGATCGCACATTCTCCTCGGGGAGCTCGTGCCCAAGTCGGTGGCCATTCGCGTCGCGGACCGCGCCGCGCTCTGGAGCGCCGTGCCGTTGCGCGTGTTCCACCTGCTGTTCTTCCCTGCCCTGTGGCTGCTCACGGCGCTGGCGAACGCCGTTCTTCGCGTCTTGGGTTTCGAGTCAGCGGCGCACGGGGATGATCACAGCGAGCAAGAGCTTCGCATCATCCTGGACCAGTCTCAGGAGCGAGGAGTGCTCTCATTTCGTCGTCTGCTCTTCATGGAAAACGTCTTCGATCTCGGCGAGCTCGTCGTGCGCGACGCCATGAGGCAGCGGGCTCAAGTGCGAGCGCTCGACGCCCGCCTGCCATGGGCCGACAACCTGGAGATCATCAGAGCCTCGCACTTCAGCCGCTACCCGTTGATCACCTCCGATCCCGAACACCCCGCCGGGTTCGTGCACCTGAAGGATCTGGTGATTCGTGCACAGAGCCATCCTCCGGATCTCGTGGCGCTGGCTCGGCCTCTGCTCGCGACGACCGAAACGACGCCTCTGGAAGCACTCTTCGACGAGATGCAACGCCGACGCATTCACGTCGCGCTCGCGGCAAACGACCAAGGAGCCTGGACTGGCTTCATCACACTGGAAGACGTGATCGAGGAACTCGTCGGCACGATCCGTGACGAGTTCGAGGATGAAGACCCGGTACGGCTCGCCGACACGCTTGCGCTCGAGCGTATTCAGTTCGATATCGAAGCCGACTCGGCCGTCGCTGCCGTTCGTGTGGCGCTCACCCGGATCCCCCCCGAGGCGCTTCCGCTGCCGCCGGATCGGATCCTCCAGACGATCGTGGCGCGGGAACGTCTCGTCGGCACGTACCTGGGACAGGGCATCGGGCTGCCCCACGCGCGCATCGCGGGACTGGCCAAGCCGTTCACGCTGATTCTGCGCTCCAACGAGGGCGTCGGTTGCGACGGCACGACCGAAAAGGCGCGGCTGCTGTTCGTGCTGCTGACTCCTGCTGGGCTGCCCCGCGTTCACCAACGATTGCTTTCGATCATTGCCGGGTTGCTCCACGAGAGCGAGTACGTCAAAGAGCGCCTGCTCACCGCCACGTCGGCCGAAGAGGTGCTCGAAGTGATTCGCACGGGGGAACAGGCGTCGCTGGATTGAGGCGAGGGTCACCGGGCAAGCGCTCCCGCCTACCGCGGGCGGAGGTCTTGAGTGTGCTGCTCGGGCCGACGGCACCCCGGCCGCATGCCCGGCAACGCGTGACCGCTACCGCGTCGCTGGACCGCTAGCGGATCCGGCCATGAGCAGGGCTTTCCGTCGCGGGGGAGAAACGCCCCCACCAGCAACCGCAGCTCTCACCTTGAGTGTGGCGTGGCGCACATCGTGTGAGAGACTTCGACGCAATGTCGCACCCACGATTCTGGGGATGGGCAACGTTGGCCGGGCTGTCGCTGGCTTCCGACCCGGCACGCGCACACGGCGCCACCTACAAATTCGACTCTCCCGACCGCGACTGGGCGTTGGGGCCAGCCGCCAGCTATGTTCATGGCCCGCGCAGTGGCTGGGCGGTCAATTTCGATACCGCCTACTGCGACGTCAACGCGGCAGGCTCGCTCAACCTGAAGTTCCTTCACGAACCCGGTTACACACTGTATGGGGCGCAGGCCGAGCTCAGCATGTGGTTCATCGCCAACTGGGGCGGCGGGGCGGGCTACCTGCTCGGCACCGAGCACGGCCCGGTCTTCCACCTATTCACGGGCTTCCCCTTCGGTGACGGGCACGCCTTCTTGGAGCCGTACTACCGTCTGAACTTCTTCGTGCCCGACGGGCTCGAGCTCATCCACGAGGTCGGCTTGATGATCAAGCACACGACGTTCACGATCTGAGCGGCCGCGCCCCGGGCAGGGAGTCAGACGTTGAGGAGGTCGCAAACGAGTTACGGACGGCATTCGCGCCCAGAGCGTAGGATCGGGGGACTCCGTCGACTACCCCGAGGATGATTTGAAGCTACTCCAGGTGGACGGAGCGTGGCGGATCACTCGGAAGGACGGCTCGCCCTACTGATCAGCGCAGGGACACCGTTTGGCCCGCCAGCACCCGGCCCAAGCCGAGCATTCGTTCCGGGTTCAAGCGGGTGTAGGCTGCGCGCGTGTCGGTACTCGAGTCCCCTGGTCTTTCGCTGCTCGTCGGCAGCACGCTCCTGCTGCTCGGTCTCGGGACAGCGTGTGTTCCCAAGTCCAAGGCGCCCCCCGTCGAAAGGCAAGCACCGCGCACGCTCGAACCGGGTGCGCCAGGTCGCGCGGCGCCGCCGAGTGGACGGCTGCGCGTTGTGCACACGGCGCCCAAGGGCCCGGTGGGCAACGAACAGCAGATCGCGGTCGTCTTCGACAGGTCCTTGCGTCCCTTGGTGGCAGGAGAGTCTGCTGTGCCCGCGATCCAGCTCGAGCCCCAGGTGGCTGGCAAATGGGACTGGGTGGGCACCCAGGCTCTGGTCTTCACGCCGGCGTCGCGCTTCTTCCCCCAGGGGACGAGCTTCCGGGTCACGGTCCCAGCGGGCCTGACGGCCCTGGACAGGACGACCCTCGACAAGCCGGTCAGCTTCCGCTTCGAAACCCGGCGGCCCATCGCGAGATTTCTGGGCGAAGACGGCGAGGACGAGGGATGGCGCGATCCCTCGCGTCCGAAGAAGAAGCTCGGCATCGACGAACCGGTCCGGATCCGGTTCGACGTGCCGGTCGCGCTCGAGGCCCTGAGAAAGGCGCTCAGGATCCGCGGTCCGGGCGGGCAGCCGGCTTTCGAGCTGAAGGAGACTGAGGCTGCGAACCACCGTGACTTCCAGATCCATCCGGCCCCGGCCTGGCCGCTCGGTGGCTTGGTGTGGGTCATCGTCGACGGATCCCTTGGCGGCATCGAGGGACCCCTGCCAGCGGGACGGGAAGTCGCTTGCCGCCGCGCGATCCACGGAGCGCCCCGGTTCGAGCTCCAGTGCGAGCTGCGCGGCACGCGCTGCAGCATGCAGGAGTCCGTCCGTATCGTCTCCGAGAACCCAGTGGACACCGAGGCGCTGGCACACGCGGTTCAGATCTTGCCGCGCACCAGGATCGCTGCTTTGGACTACAGCGTGCGGTTCGAGGGCTTGAAGGCCCGCACCCGCTATCACGTCGAGCTGGGCGGCGGGCTTGCGGGCAAGTACGGAGGCGCCAGCAAGGCCCAGCAATTCGACTTCGAGACCGGTGACCCTGTGCCCGCCCTGCGCATGGACCTCGAGAGCGGCTCTATCGAACCGAAGCTGCTCGGACCCGTCACGGTGGGCATCGAGCACGCCACGAACTTCGGTTGGGCAGCACGCTCGCTCGAGCCCGCGGAGCTCTTCGGGCTCGCGTTTGCGTCGGAAGAGCTCCCGAGCCCTCTCGATGGACGCTACGCGTATCGACGGGTGACGCTCGACCCGGAGGGAACCTACCTCGAGCAGAGGGATCTGCGTGCCGTTCTGGGTCCGGACCAGGAATACGGCGCCGTGCTCGTGGGCGTGTCCACCGAGCAGGCGGATCAGCCCGACCAAGAGCGTCTGATCCAGGTGACCGATCTCGGCGTGACGAGCAAGCTCTCCCCCGAGGGCGGGTTGGTCTGGGTCACGCGCCTGTCCGACACGGCGCCCGTGGCCAGGGCCTCGGTGTCGCTGGTGTCCGAGGGGCGAGCGGTGCCTCTGGGCGAAACGGACTCGAGCGGCGTCTTGGTGCTCGGACCGGAGGTGGCCCGCGTGTGGAGTACCCTGGCGATGAGACGCGTTCGGGCTCCCCGCCTGGTGGGTCCCGTCGAACAGAGCCCCACACCCCCCTGCTCGAAGCACGCACCCGCAGAGACTGCGGCCGCGGCCGCTGCTCTGAGCGAAATCGCCGAGGATGCCGGCCTCGGGTTGTACGTCCGCCACGGCAGCGATTGGACCGTTCAGCCACTGAAGTCCAACGGTCTGCTTGATTCGCAACAGCTCGGTGGGAGCTTCATTCGCTCCGTAGAGCCCCCGAAGGAGCTCGTCGCCGTGCTGACGGATCGGGACCCGTACCGCCCCGGTGACATCGTGCACATCAAAGGCGTGCTACGGCAGGAGACGAGCTCTACCCACCGGGTCCTTGCCAACGAGCCGGTCCGTGTTCGGCTTTCTGGACCTGGGTACGCAAGCACGGGCAACCAGATCCTGTGCACCAACGACTGGGGCGGATTCTCCGCCTCGCTGAAGCTCCCAGCCGACGGTCCGCGGGGTAGGTGGACGGTCTCTGCCTCGGGCCCCGCGGGAGATGAGTCCGCACAGGCATCGTTCTACGTGACCGACTATCGCCCCACCGAGTTCTCGGCCAGCCTCACCGGTCCGGATAGCATGGTCATGGGCAAGCCGACCACCTTCCGATTGAAGGGTGAATACCTCTCGGGCGAGCCGCTCGCCGGGGCGACAGCCACCTCGGTGTTCGACGTCGAGCATTCGAGCTTCGTGCCGCCCGGAGCAGGTCGAGCGGTGACCCATGCCTACCAGCTCGATCGGTACCCGGGCTACGAAGTCCCCAAGCTGGTCACCCCACCGGGCGATATCCGTCTCGATGCCCAAGGCCGAGCGGAGCTCGAGTGGGTGCGCAGGGCGAACCTGCTCGGGCCGATCGAGCTCGAGCTCGAAGCCACCGTGTTCGATGCGGCTCGTCAAACCGTGGCCACGCGCGCCAAGACGGTGATCCATCCGGGAGAGTTCTATCTGGCGCTCGAGTGGCAAGGTCGAGCCACGGTGGGGGAGGCTGTGCCCTTCGGGGTACGGAGCCTATCGCCCGGCGGAGCTCGCGTCACAGGAACGAAGGTCGAGGTGTCGCTGCTGCGACAGGACGGCCGGGGACGCGAGGCCAAGCTCGACGAGGAGGACCGATGTGTCCTGACGACCGGCGGCCGACCTGCGTCGTGTCGCTTGGTCGCTCACCGACAGGCGCTCTATTTCCTGCACGCGCGCGCCACCGATACCGGGGGCCGCCTGGTCCAGGCGGCAGACAGCCAGTTCGTCTTCGCCCGTCCTTTGGCAGCGCCTGCAGCGCGGTGGTACCCGTGGGACCGGCGCGGGCTCGAGGGGGCGGACCTTCGCCTGGACCGGGCCCTGTATCACGTGGGGGACAAGGCCAAGCTCGCGATTGCTTCTCCGTACCGCAAGGCACGAGCTCTGATCACGCTCCAGCGCTCCAAGATCTACTGGCGAACCGAGCGCGTGGTGGGTCCCAAGAGCGTGGTCGAGATCCCGGTCTTGCCGGCGATGGGCCGCAACGCTTCCGTCGAGGTCGTGCTGCTTCGTGAGCCCGGCCGCGCCCAAGCCACCTGCCCGAGCAACAGGGCGGTGGAGCCCATTGCGGCCTGGGGCAACGTGAGACTGGAGGTCGATCCCGACGATTGGCGCCTGGCCTTGGAAGTCCGGCCCGAACGCGACTCGGCGCGCCCTGGTGAGAGCGTTCCGATCGAGGTCATGGTCACCGACCGCCGCGGTCGTCCGCGCCCGGCCGAGGTAACGCTCTGGGCCGTCGATGAGGGAGTCCTCCTGCTCAGGGACTACCAGACGCCCGACTGGCTGCCGCAGTTCACCCAATTGCGCGCGGACGAGACCACGGGCTTCGAGACTCGCGCTGCGCTCGGATGGATCCTTCTGCCCCCGGTTCCCGAGCAGTCCGCTCTGGCGTTGGGCCATGGTACGGGCACGGCGGGCGGGATCCCCGTGCTCGATCCAGCCGGCTTTGCCGGAAGGAGCGCCCGCTCGCGCGGTGACCCTACCCCCTTGTTCCTCCCTCACCTCAGGACGGATCCGCAGGGCAAAGCGCGCGCCGACCTGCGCCTGCAAGGGCAGCTCAGTCGCTACCGTGTAATGGCCGTGGCGCACACGCTCGAAGGCCAGTTCGGTACAGGAGAGTCTTCGGTTCGCGCGCGATTGCCGCTGTGGGCCCGGCCAGCCCTACCCCGCTTTCTGCGGGTCGGAGACGAGGCGGAGGCCGGCGTGGTCGTGTCGGGGGAGCTGACCGAGCCAACGGAGGTCACCGTGCACGCAGAGGCTCGGGGACTCGAGCTCGCCGAACCCCCGACGCGCAAGCTGACTCTCAGGGGCCACCGCGCCGAGAACGTCTCGTTCCGCTGGCGAGCGACCCAGGAGGGACAAGCGCGGCTGCGCTTCGATGTTCGGTCCTCCGAGGCAACGGACACGGTCGAAGAACGCATTCGGATCACCCATGCCATCGGCCAGCAGACCACGGCTCTGTACGGACAGACCCAAACGGCGCGGTCCGAGCGTCTCGGTGATCTGTCCGGACTCGACCCTGGGCGCAGTCGGCTCGAGCTCGGCCTGGCAGACACGGCTCTCGGGGGACTCGGCGGCAGCTTCGAAGACTTGATGGGCTATCCCTACGAATGCAGCGAACAGCTCGTGGGGCGGCTGCTGGCTCTGGGTGGGCTGTCGGAGCTTCGAAAGCTAGCCCAAGGCTCGTTCCCTCCGTACCGCGAACGGGACTACGAGCAGATCCTCGGGATCCTCTCGAGGCGCCGTGAGTATGGGGGATTCAAGTTCTGGGATGATCCGCACGAACAGCCCTCGGTCTGGCTCACGGCCTACGTGCTCTGGGGTTTCCAGGAGCTCGAGCGGGCCGGGAAACGAGTCCCCGAGGACATGGCGCGCGGCGCAGAACGGTTCCTCGACAGAGCCCTCGCCGACAGAGACTCCCCCATCGCGCCCGACGTGGTCGCCTTCGTGCTCGATGTCCTGAGCTCGACCGGCAAGCGCCCGGTGACCCCGGAGCAATGGGCCAAGTGCGAAGCCGTGGACAGCCTCCCCCTGTTCGCTCAGGCGCACCTACTGCACGCAGCGCCCGCGGTCTTCAAGCCGTACTCGCCCAGCGATCCGCGAACACCGCCGCTGGTCAAGCGCATCGAAAGCGCCTTGCGTCTGAGCGGCAACCAGGCCTACGCCGAGGCCGACCATCGCTATCCCCGCCTCAGCGCTGCGGCGGATCGCACGACGGCCCTGGTGCTTCGCGCGCTGCTCGCGCATGACGCGTCTCATCCTCTGCTCTCTGCCCTGGCTCGAGGGCTTCTCGGCATGCGGCGCGGCTCGGGCTGGTCCTCGACCCAGGCGACGGCTCAGGCCCTGGTCGCGCTGGAGGACTACCGGCGGGCCGTGGACAACGCGTCCGCACAGTTCGTGGCCCATGCCTGGCTCGGGCCGAAGAGGCTGCTCGAGGCCTCGTTCTCGCCCGATGCCAACAGTCTGCGTCTGCTTCAGGTCCCCGGTTCCTCCCTGGTCTCGAACACCGATCTCGTGTTCGAGAAGAAGGGGCAAGGGACCCTCTACTACACGGCTCGGTTGACCTACGCTCCGCGCGAGCTGCCGCGAGTACCCGTGGGTCACGGCTTCTCACTCGAGCACTGGATCGCGCCCATGACCGATCCCTCCGAGCTTCCGAGCGGGATGCAGCCGTTCGGAGCCGTGCCCGCCTTCGACGTGCGTACGCCTCTGCTCGGCGAGGTCCTGGTCATCACGCCGGTCCGCCGCAACCAGGTCGTCATCGACGTCGCGCTTCCGGCAGGCTTCGAACCCATCGACCCGGTGCTGACGACCAGCCCCAGAGCGCTGCTCCAGACCGCGTCCGACTGGCTCGACATGGACGAAGACGCACGCCGGCGGATACGGATCAGCATGTGCCCCGAGGGCCATTGCCTGGCTGTGTACCCCGCGGTCGTGCGCGAACAGGCCGGCGATGTGTGGAACGAACGCGCCTGGTATCATCGGGGCCTGGTGGGGCCGGTGACCCACTATCGCCAGGAGATCCGCGACGACGGCGTGGTGTTCTTCGTCGACGAAATGCCACCCGGCCTA
>JAFGIS010000621.1 GCA_016929495.1 Polyangiaceae bacterium
GGTCTGCATGAACGTGGCCAAGAGCTCGTTGCGAGAGCGGGGGTGTCCGCCGGCCATGGCGGTTTGCGGGGTCATGTGATTCGGCAGAGCCCCAGGGCTGGTCACGACGGCACGGTCATCGAACACCTCGAGCAGGACGGGCGAACCGATGATGGCGTAGTCCCGGTGGCACACCGCGTTCACCAGGGCCTCGCGAAGGGCCACGTCGGGGACGAGCGACCGATCCTCGCGGCGAACCGCCATGTACCTCTCCTGGCGTCCGAGGCTCTTGAGCCACCCCAGAGCCCGGTCGACCTGCTCATCCAGACGCCCCCGCGCCTCCCCGACGAGCACGACCTCGTCCGCTCGATCCGCGCCCGCGTAGGCCGCGCACTTGATCCAGAAGTTGCCGGTCTGGGGATGACCCTGCGGATCCTTCCCGAACGCCAACAAGCCGTAGAGGGTGGCCAGCAGAGCGCCGTTTTTCCTCGCGAGCACCCCCCTGGTACGGAGGTCATCTTCCAGGTCGATGCGCGGCTCATCCGTCAGATCAATGCCGACGCGGTTCATGTAGCGCTCGAAGCTCGCGCGGTCTATCGCGTCCGAGCTCGTTCCCATCACCGTCTGCTCCTCCGTCAGCACGTAGCCGAAGCGGTTGTAGAGCTCCTGCAGCTCCGACGGCGAAGGCTCGACACTCGCTCGGCCTCGACGAACGTAGACCCGGCCATGGTGGCGAATGGGCTCGTAGCCTCGTTGGGCCGGAACCTCGATCCAGTGTACCCACCCGTTCGCGTCCTCGTGGCGTCCAAGCTGGGCGTTGAGCGGAGCGCTCAGTCCAGACTGGAGGAAGTCCGTGAGTCTCTCGCTGACCGTCTCGGAACGGTCCTTGACGCCAACGATGGTCTGATTGTCGTTGACGCCGACGACGACGAGACCCCCTCGGGAATTGGCGAAGGCGGCAAGGGCAGGGCCGAGGCTCCAGAGATCGACGTCCCGCTTGAACTCCGTGTGCTCATCCTCACCAGCGCCAATGCGGTGAACAACCTCGGGCCAGTCCATCGTCGTCACCAGAGGGACACTATCCGAGCCAAGCCGGACTACGCAACCTGTTGCCCCTCGACTGCGTCATGCCAGCCCTGAACACCTGGCCCATGGGGCTCTGTCACGCCCGCGGGCCCGGTCAGGAGCTTCTGGCGCGGGCCGTCAAGACTCCGCCCGTCGTTCACCCGACGCACGTACCGGCGTCATCGTTGCCCGAGATGTTGGTGCCGCCGGGTATGTTGTCTGCCCCGATCGTGTCAGCGAGCCACTGTGCCTCGCAGGTGGGAAGAATGATGTTGTCGGCGATGGATAGACTCCATCCTATGCTCGTGACGCCTCCGAGCGCGTGCAGGCTGGACAACGCGTCATTCCCCGAGATGCTGATCCAGTACGCGGCGCTGGTCAGATGCTCGAGGCCGTCCAGGTTCGGTAGGATGGCGTTGTTGGCGATGGCCAGCGTGTACACGGAGAAGCTCGGCACCGTCCCAAGGTCGCTGATACTGTCGAGGCTGTCGTTGCCGGAGATATCGATCGAGCCACCGCCCGACGCACCGAGCGAGGCAATGCCGCCCAGAGGGCTCAGGTTCTCCAGGCGCGCGTTGTTCTGGATGGTGAGGCTGGATACCTTCCGGAGCCCGCCGAGCCCGTCCAGGCTGACCAGGGAAGCGTTGCCAGAGACGGTCAAACCGGTGCCAGCGTCCGTGAGGGTGCCGAGCGCGCCAAGATCCGTGAGCTTGGGATTGCTGGAGATGGTCAGAGCACCGACGGAGGTGAGCACCGACAGGCCGGACAAGCTCGTCAGGTCGCTGTTGCTGGATATCTCCAGCGTGCTGGTGGTTTTCGACAGCTTGCCGAGCCCGGTCAGGTCGACCAGGGCGTTCCCGGAGATCGACACAAAGCCTGCCGTGGTGACCTTGGAAAGGCCCGCCAGGTCGGTGAGCAAGGGGTTCGAGGATAGGACCAGACCGCCGACGGAGGTGAGCGCCGACAGGCCGGATAGGCTCGTCAGGTCGTTGTTGCCGGATATCGTCAGCGTGCCGGCCGTTGTCGAGAGCTTGCCGAGCCCGGTCAAGTCAGCCATGGCGCTGTCGGAGATCGAGATGGAGCTGGCCGTGGTGATCGCCGAAAGGCCCGCCAGGCTGGTCAGACTGGGATTCGAGGATATGGCCAGATCGCCCGGCTGCACCAGCAGGCCAAGACTCGTCAGGGAGGAAAGTATGGCGTTGTTGCTGATGGTCAGGCTGGTCGTGGACGTGAGGCCATCCAGCCCTGTCAGGCTGGACAGCACCGGGTTGCTGCTGATGCTGACGGCTCCGCCGGAAGTGACACCGCCCAGGCCGGTCAGATCCGCCAACACCGAGTTGTTGGCGACGTTGATCCCTCCGGTCGTCTTGAGGCCGCTCAGTCCGGCAATGCTGCCGAGGATCGGGTTGTCGGTGATCCTCAGAGTCCCCGCCACCTGCACCAGGCTTTCGAGCCCGTCGAGAGTGGTCAGCGCCGAACACGAGGAGATGGCCAGGTCATTGGGAACCGAGACCAGCCCCAGACCGGCAACACTCGTCAGGTTGTTGTTCTGCGAGATGGTGACCGGTGCCATGTAGCCCTGTGGATCCAGGGTCTTGAGATTCCCTAGCCCGTCCAGGTTGCCGAGCAGCGGGTTGTTCGAGATCTCGAGTCCGTCTGCCAGGCTGGAGAGACTGTCGAGTCCGCTGATGTCGGTGAGGCTCGAGTTGTTGTGGATGTAGAGGCCAACGTAGCCGTTGCCGAGCGAGGTCGACAGCGTCTCGATCTCGGTCAGACTGGACAATCCGTCCAGGTTGCCCAGGGAGGGGTTGTCGTAGACGCGGAGAAAGCCGCCCACGTACTGCAGGTTGGCGAGCGCGTCGATGTTGCCGAGCGCCGGACAGCCGGTGATGATCAGGTAGTCGCTGACCGAGACGAGATCCTCGAGGCCTGCCAAGCTGGCAAGGGTCGGGCCAGAAATGGTGAGGCTCCCGGTGATGCACCGAGTGCCGGCCAGCGCCGCGGCGTCGGCCGCAGTGGCAACGGTGTAGCTGCCGTCGAACGTGTGGCCCGTGCAGTCCGTTTCAGAACCCCCGGTCCCGGCAGAGCCGCCGCTCGCTCCGCCACCGGTGGAGGCACCGCCCGTTGCTGTCCCGCCGGTCGAGGCGCCGCCGGTTTCGGTCCCGCCGGTGGGAGTACCGCCCGTTGCGACCCCGCCTGTCGGGACGCCGCCGGTTTCGGTTCCGCCGGTGGGAGTACCGCCCGTTGCGACTCCGCCTGTCGGGACACCGCCGGTTTCGGTTCCGCCGGTGGGAGTACCGCCCGCTGCCACCCCGCCTGTTGGGACACCGCCGGTTTCGGTCCCGCCGGTGGGAGCGCCGCCCGTTTCGGTCCCGCCTGTTGGTTTGGTCCCGCCGGTGGGAGCACCGCCCGTTGCGACTCCGCCGGTCTCCTCGTCCGTGGCGCCTGCCTCGCCCCCGTCGCCCGCCGCAGGCTCGCTCTCGCCGTTGCCCTTGCCCCCCGTACCCCCGCTCCCGCCCTCGCTCTGGTCTTCAGCCCCACCGGCCGCATCGGTGGGTGTCGTGTCGCTTCCTGCGTCCCCTGCGCCGTCGCTGACGCCCGCCGTGCCCCCCGCCGTGACTCCGTTCGTGCGGTGAGTGCCCTGTCCACCGTTGCCGGCCACCGAAGCGGTTGTTCGGCCTCCGTTGCCGGAAGGCTGACCGCCCGCGCCGCCTTCGCCCACGACCAACTCGTTCTCGTCGTCGACCTCGGTAGGCTCGGCGCAGACGCCCGAGTTGGTGCATACCTGATCCATGATGCAGTCGCGGTTCTCCTGGCATTCGTTTCGGCACTCTCGGTCCACGGCGCAGATCAAGGGAGCCGGGCAGTCGGAGTTGTACTCGCACTGCTCCTCGGCCGGGAGCTGGCAGACGTTCTCGGCTTCGGCGACTTCGACGCAGCGAGCGCCCTCCGGGCAATCCTTCGTGGCTTCGCATTGCTCATGGCAATGGCCGAAGCTACACACCAGGCTACCCGCGCAGTCGCTGTTCTGGACACATCCGTCGGACAGCTGCTTCTTCTCTTCTTCGCCGCCGCAACCGGTGGCGAGGAAGAACCCGATCCCCAGTGCCACGAGCGCCAGGTGAGATCTCGGACGATTCATGTCAGCCTCCTTGGGTGGCGGACGCGCTTCGCAAAAGGCGGCGCACACCACACGAGCGAAGCGGACTCTTGCCCGAAGCGCGTCCGAATTCAAGCAAACCCGACGTCGGCGACCTGTTGCGCCGAGGGTCCGAGAAACCCGTGCGCTCTCGGGTAGTTGAGCGAACCCAGGTCTCGAGTGACCGGGATGCCTCGACCGGTCCCGCCCGTGTCTGGGGGAGCCCCCTGGGGCGGCAACGGCCCCGGGGCCACCCAGCGGCCGTCCTAGTCGCATGTGATGAACGTCAAGGCGCCCGGAGCAGGCACGTCATCGGGCCATGAACCAACCGCGCCCTGTCCGTTCGACGAGACTCTTCGGCGCGCAACACCACGACTCGGGTCGCACGGCCTTCCTTCAGTACTCGAACGAAACGCTTCCGCCGAAGACGACGCTGACGTCAACCGTCCACGGCCGAGCAGGCAGCTCTTCGAGATCGCCCCAGATGTCGAGCTCGTAGACCGAGGACTCCGTCTGCCAGGGATCGATCGAGCGTTGCGCGCCGAGGACCGGCGTGGTCAGTGAGCGCCCGATGGGCTTGCTCGACGCTTTCGAGCTCGAGTAGTCGATCAACACCTCGGGTTCTTCGCGATCTTCTCCGAGGCGGGTGACCGTGAGTCTGATCCGGCGCACGAACGACAAGTCGTCGGTTCCTTTGTGGGCCGCGACCGTGACTTCCTTGGCCTGCACGTCGGAGCTGACACCGGGGGGTCGGGCCATGGGGATCCGGTCATAGGAGAAGCTCACCGTGGGGAAGTGGTAGTCATCGGGCGCCGCTGCGAGCGCAAGGTTCGTTCGAGCGTCCTCTGGCATGCTTTCGAGCTCGTCGGCGAGCTCGGTAGCAGCAGCCGGAAAGGTCAGGTTCTCCCGGGTTAGTTCGAGCGACGGGATTTCGGCTTGTGCCGAGACACAGGCCGCGGTCGAGGTGGCGAGCGTCAGCGCGATCCAGGGCAGGGCTCGCTGCCGCGGCAAGGGACGAGTCAGCGGTGCGCTGGGTCGACGGGAGTTCGAGTGAGAGGTCATGGCTATACGATGTGCAGAACGAATCCGAGTTTGAACGAGGGGAGCCACGCGGTTATGCGTGGGTTGCCGTGGAGCGTGATGGTGGTGTCGCCTTCAGATTCGCCGAGCACGTCGTTGACGTGGTGTAGCTCGGCGCGAACATAGCTTGCTCCTCCGTGTAGAAAGAACGTGAGGCGCTCGGCGCCGACTTCGAGCCCGAGGTGTGCATTGAAGAAGTCGTACCCCACCTCTTCGGCCATGCTGTTGTCCTGGTATTGCGGTCCGCTGAACGCGCCCGCAACGGCGTTGGCGTCACCCTCGAAGTAGTGACCCGCTTCCAGGGCCAATGACGGCCCCACACCAAGAGGCACGACGAGCGCGCCCGCGCGAACGCCTGGGCTCACGGCGTTCGTTCCTGCGCCCGCATGCAGGCGCAGCCACTCGAGCGGTCGATAGCACACTCCTGCCATCAGGCCGTCCGGCAGCCCGAGATCTAGCTGTGCACCGAGCGTGCGAAGCTCATTTCGCCGGTCGCGTCGAGCAGAGGTATCTCGCCGTGGATCGCTCTCGGTCGCACTCGATGGGAACCGGGTGGGCGCGGCTGCTGAAGGAGGCTTCACGACCGGCCGCGCCACTTCGACCGGTCTCGCGTCGGCGGCGAGCTGCGGCGTGCGTTCGGACGGCTCGGCGGGGACAGCGTCGGCCGTGGCAGCGCCGGAGGAGGAGAGCACCGGAGCCCCTTCGGTAGACGGGTTCGGGACGGTCGAGGGCTCGGTGTTCGTGCCCGGCGCCGCCGTCTCGTCGGTGCTCGGCACGGTGGGTCCATCGGTGGAAGCATCCACCGCCGAAGGTACGGGAGCGGGTGCCTGTGCGTGCGCGGCGGACGATTCGAACAGGCTGCTGCCGAGGGCCGCCGCGAGCAGAAGCGCGTGGTCGAGCCGCCACTGGGAGAGAGTGCTGCGATGAAGCACGGGATCTGACCTTTCCTTGTTCCACGGGCTGCCCGAAATCGGAACCGGGTCGGGCGCTGCCGGGTTCGCCGAGGGGCCTAGCAACGGCCGTACCAGGCAAAACAGCGCTCCATTGCGCCAGTGGAGCGCAGAGACGCCATGCCTTGGGGTGGTGTCCACCTCTGGACGTCCGGGGGTGGACACGATAGCGAGACCGCACGCCGGAGCTTCCCGCGTGGACGCCCGTTCGCTCAAGGGTGCATCGGCTTCCGGGGGTGCGCAGGTGCCGTCGCATTCGTTGTCGGATGCGGGCTGGAAGCGCCCGAGGCCCGGATCCCTCGCTAGGCGCTAGCCGGGGAGTCGCCCGGCGGCCCGTCTGTTTCTCGATGACCCGGGAACGAACCAGGAGGCCAACCGTCCGCTGAGCGAGGTCGTGCCGCCAAGGGTGCCCGGGGCCCGAGAGGGTCGGAGCTTGAAAAATAGAAGGCCATGTTCTATTTTTCACACATGCTGCATGCCCGGGTCGCACAGAAGAGACTGCTGGCGCTCGCGCGTCAGTTTCCAGCGGTCGTGGTGGTCGGCCCGAGACAGATTGGCAAGTCCAGCCTCGCACAGCTCGCGTTTCCCGGGTACACGCATCTGGACTTGGAGAATCCACTGGACCTGGCGAGGGTCCAGGCGGAGCCCCTGCTGCTGCTCGAAGAGAATCCAAGGCTCGTTCTCGACGAAGCCCAGCGTCTGCCAGAGGTCTTTCCCATCCTGCGCAGCCATCTCGACCGGAAGCCTCGAGCTCGTGTCGTGCTCTTGGGCTCGGCAGCCCCTGGACTCGTTCGCAACATCTCGGAATCGCTGGCCGGCCGCGCCGGGTTCTTCGAACTCGGCGGCCTTTCCTATGCCGAGCAGGACCTGCGTATGCTCTGGGAGAAGGGTGGGTTCCCTCGCGTGCACTGGAGCCGCCCACGAGCCAGTCCCAGCAACTGGTACCCCGCCTATGTTCAAGCCTGTCTCGAGCGTGACATCCCCCAGCTTGGTTTCTTCACGTCGAGCTTGCGGTTTCGGAACCTGCTCACCATGGTGGCGCATGCTCAAGGCTCGGTCTCGCACCTGAGCGAATTCGCGGGATCCCTGGGCCTGAGCTACCACTCTGTTTCCCACCTGCTCGATGTCCTCGAGGGGGTGTTTCTCATACGCCGGCTTCCGCCGTACTACGCCAACGTGCGCAAGCGACTCGTCAAGAGCCCCAAGCTCTACATTCGCGACACAGGGCTCCTCCACTCGCTGCTCGGTATCACGCACACACGGCGCGCACTGCTGGCGCATCCCAAGGCTGGGGCAAGCTTCGAAACGTTCTGCATCGAACAGCTGATCATGCACGCGCGCCTGACGGACCCGAGCATGGAGGCGTTTTTCTACCGAACCCACGTGGGTCACGAGGTGGATCTGCTGCTGAGGCTTCGGGGGCGACTGGTTCCCATCGAGATCAAGCTCGGACTCGGCGTGCCGGATGTGCGTGGACTCGAGACGTGCATGCAGGACCTGGGCATCAACAAGGGGTACGTGGTCAACGCGGGAACCGAGCCGGTTCAGATCCGCAGGAACGTCGTCATGGGCGGACTCGCCGGGACCTGCCGAGCGCTCGGGATCGCGCCGGGCATGCCTGCTGGACGTGCCAGCGCACGGCGTTCGTGAACCGGGCCTGTCGCGGGCAGCTTACAGCCGCGACAGCGTGAGTTTCGACTGAGCCGACACCTCGGCGCGCTGGGTGCCCGGGAGCGAGCAGCTGACGCTCAGGCCGCCGCCGAGGAGGTTCTCGATGCGAATGCTGCCGCCGTGGGCCTCCACGATCTCGCGGCAAAGCGCCAGCCCGAGCCCCGAGCCGCTCTCCTTGGTCGAGTAGAAGGGGAGCATCGCGTTTTCCAGCACCTCTGCGCTCATGCCGGGCCCACGGTCGGCCACGACCAGCGTCGCGCTCCCGTCCTCGGCGACGCAGAGCTCGAGCGTGATGGCCTCCTCGGGGCCGCCCGCCTCCCGGGCGTTCTTCAGCAGATTCAACGCGACCTGTTCCAATTGGGTGCGGTCGAAGTGGGCCGTTGCGTCAGGGGTTGTCGAGGTCACGGTCGCGTAGGGAGCGAGCTGTTGCGCGTGCCTACAGAAGTCCGCGACCTTCACCGGCTGGCGCGCCGGGTTGGGCAGGCGGGCGAATCGGGCATAGCCCTCGACGAACTGGAGCAGATGGTGCGCGCGATCCTCGATAGTCGCAAACACGCGGTCGAGCTTGTCGAGCTGCTCCGAGCCCACCATCAGGCGCGCAGAATGTGCGAGCGAGCTGATCGGAGCGAGCGAGTTGTTGAGCTCGTGGCTCACCACGCGAATGAGCTTCTTCCAGACGTCCACTTCTTGGCGTCTCAGCTCACGCGTCAGATGCTTCACCATGAGCAGCGTGTGCGTCTTGGTGTGCAGGTCGAAGTGGCGCTTGGCCAGGTAGTACGTCTCGGTCGTGCCTTCGCTCTGTACCGTGAACAGCCGATCCTGGGCGCCGAGCACGGCCTCGCGCAGCGGCGCCGGCGCGTTGCCGAGCAAGGACAGAAAGTTCACGCGCTCGAGTGGTTGGCCCTCAAAGAACAGAGCACGGGCCGTCTCGTTCGCGTACTCGATGTCGCCAGCGTCCTCGAGCAGCAGGATGGCCATCGGGGCCGCGTCGATGAGCGTGTACAACAGCTGCTCGCTCTGCTCGGCGGAGCGCTGCTTCTCTCCGAGCAGGGCGCACAGAGCATTGAAGCGTCGCGCCAGATCGGCCATGGGCTCGGCGGAGGACTCGTCCACCATCGGCGCCAAGTCCGATTTCGAGAGGCGCTCGAGCCCGCGCTGCACGGCATCGAGCGTTCCGAGCCCGCGCCACACCGTGGGCCCCAGGCACAGGGCCCCCACCGCCAGGCCGGCGCACAGGGCGAGCGGCCAGGTGACCCAGCTCTCGAGGCTGCGCGCCACGGCCATCGTGGCCAGGCACGCTGCCGACAAACCGGCCGAGAGCAGCAGAATCGTTCGAGAGCGCACGCTGGAGGCCATTTGATTCCAGACGAGCCCGGCGCGCAAGCCCGAGGGGGGTCGCGCTTGCGTTTGTCCCGAGCGCGTGGCGATATCGGGGCTGGTTGACGTTGTGTGAGGCGCGACATGCTCAAGGTGTTGGTGGTCGACGATCAGGCTTCGGTACGCACCGCGCTCGAGGTGCTGTTCGACCTCTACGACATACCCGTCATGGTCGCGAGCACGCCAGAAGAAGCGCTCGACATCGTGGCGCGCGAAGACGTCGGTCTGGTGATTCAGGACATGAACTTCCGTCGCGAGGCGACCAGCGGTACGGAAGGCGTCGAGCTGATGCGCGCCATCCGCGGACTGGATCCGGACTTGCCCATCGTGCTCATGACCGCCTTCACGTCGCTCGAGATGGCCGTGCAGCTGGTCAAGGAGGGGGCGACGGACTACATCGCCAAGCCCTGGGATGACGACAAGCTGATCGCGACCGCTCGGAACCTGCTGCGAATGCGCGAGCTCGGGCAGGAGAACCTGAGGCTCACCTCACAGGGGCTGCGCGCACGGCGCGAGCTTTCCGTGCGCCATCGATTGTGCGGCCTCATCTACCAGAGTGCGCAGATGCACGAGGTGGTCACTCTGGCCGTCAAGGTGGCTCCGGCGAACGTACCCGTGCTCGTCACCGGTCCGAACGGCTCGGGCAAGGAGAAAGTCGCGGAGATCGTGCAGGCGAACAGCCGGCGCAGCGACAAGGCCTTCGTCAAGGTCAATTCCGGAGGACTGCACGAGAATCTGATCGACGCCGAGCTGTTCGGTGCCGAAGCGGGCGCCTTCACCGGGGCGGTCAAGACTCGCGTGGGCCGGTTCGAAGAGGCGGACGGCGGCACGCTTTTCCTCGACGAGATCGGCAACCTCTCTCAGGGGGCTCAGGCCAAGCTGCTGCGCGTGCTTCAAACGGGGGAGTTCCAGCGCCTGGGCAGCAATGTGACACGCAAGGTCGATCTTCGGCTCATCAGCGCCACCAACGTCGACCTGCGGCGCGCGATCGACGAGGGCAGCTTCCGCGAGGATCTCTATTTCCGTCTGAACGTCATCGAGATCGCGGTGCCGCCTCTGCGCGACCGACCGGATGACATCCTGCCTCTGATGGATCACTTCCTCGGCGAGGCCGCGCGTGCCGAGGGCATCGCCGTACCCCGGATCTCGGACGAGGCGCAGAACGCACTGCTCGGGCACGATTGGCCGGGAAACGTGCGCGAGCTCGAAAACCGAGTCAAGAGGGCGCTTCTGGTGCACAAGGACGCGCTCCTGCGCAGCGAGGACCTGGGCTTGGGCGGCGGCAACAGAGCGTCCAACGCGCCCCGATTCGGGCCCGAGGTCACGGTCGGGTCGGACCGATCCGATCAGCCGAACGATCCGGAGCTCTCCGAACTCCGGGCGGCGCTGATCGAGGCGCGTGGTGTGGTCTCGCGCGCGGCCGCGCAGCTCGGCATCAGCCGACAGGCGCTCTACCGCCGCATGGAGCGATTGGGCATCGAGCTCGAACGGCGTCCGAAGACTTCGTCCGAGTGACAGCTGTCCGCGGGCTCGGCGGACAAGTGTCCGGGCACCCAGCGCTGCCCTGCCGAGATCCCCGCCAGACGCCACGGTCGGGCCCTCGAAACGACGGAGGGCGGCGCAGGCACGGGACGTGCAGAGGCACGGCGATGTCGTCGCCTGAACCGTCAGTCGGCGCTTCACAAGAGGCTTTTCGTGACCTTCCCGACGTACAGCTTGCGCCCGGATGGGGCCCCGATTCAAGACTACCTGTCGGCCGTTTCCCGGCTCGCCGACGAGGTGCTCCGAACGGGCGAGGCGCTCGGCCCGATCTTGGAAGCGTACGGCGACTTCGTCGAAGCGCTCGGCAACGCACCGCGGCGCACCCGTTCGGAGCTGCTCGTGGAGGCGCTGCTGCTCGGTGTGCTCTGGCGTACACGTGGCCACGAGGCCACCGCGGCGGATCCGGTCCGGTCCGCGCTCGTCGCCCGTTTGGTCTCCGAGCGGCGTAGAGGTGTTCGGAGCCATGCAGATGGCGCGACCGCCGCTCTGCTCCTACCGGAATCGAGCTTCAGGCCCGGGCATCTCGACCCGTCGCTGGCACAGATCGCACAGCTGCTCGACTGGCTGCTCGCTTCTGGCGAGTACGACGACGAACTCAAGCGCCTCGAGGGGCTGATTTGGTTCCTCGGGGCAAGTCACGCGAGCGCTGAGCACGTGCTGGCGGGCATCGTGCATTGGGCCGCCGAGTTCGAGGCCATGGGCGAGCGGACGCTCGGCGTCTACACCGCGCGCGTCCAGCGTTTTCTCTCGAGCGAGCTTGAGCGCCGCGGCGCGCGTGAAGACACCCTGCAGTGCTCGCGGCGTCCAGCCGAGTACCATTGGAACATGGTGGGAGCCGAGATCCTGAACCGAGCCTGGCGCGCCGACTTCCTCGATTGCTCGCGCCACCTGGTCGTGCTTCCGAGCTGCGCGCGGATCCGTCATGAGACCGACTGCAGGGCGCTTGGGCAGGAGCACGCGCTCAAGTGCTCTCACTGCGCCGTGCGCTGTCCTGTGTCGCAGGCATCACGAGCCGTCAGCCGTCTGGGCGCCGAGGCGCTGGCGGTGGTCCACGGATCCGATTTCGGTCGTCTTCTGAGGTCACCCGCCTTGGCCGACGGTGGCGTAGGCGTCCTGGGGGTAGCGTGCGTGCCCGGGCTCGTGGGTGCCGGCTGGCGCGTTCGTGCCGCGGGCCTGCCCGCCCAATGTGTGCTGCTGGAGTCGTCGGGCTGCGCTCACTGGCTCGACCAGCCCGTGCAGACGTCGTTCGATCTCGGCGAGATCGAGCGACTGCTCACGCCCGACCCGGCGGGCCGGGGCACGCTGGTATCGAGGATCGCACAGGTGGCGTAGATACTCCCGAACCGTCATACGTCATACGTTCGTGCCATCTGCTCCGCTCGTCCCCCGCCTCGTGCTCGTTGCCATCGTGCTCGGCCTGGTCTGTGGCTGCTGGTCGACCGACGAGCGACTCCCGGCCGCGCGGCAAGCCCAGGGCGCGCTCTGCGGGCCGCCTTCCCGCCGAGCTCCGGGGACCAGCCCGCGCACAGAGCCAGCTCGCGCGCCGAGCGCCCCCGTGATCGCAGCTCCCTCCCTCGACGCATCCGACCGGCCTACGCCGCCCGAGCCCGGGCGGGCCAACGAGGATCCAGACGACGACGACGTGGTCGGGCCTCCCGAGCCCATCGCGGACTGTGAGGCGCGTCTGCAGGCCGCAGGCATACAGTTCAAGGGTGCGCGCCTGCCGGTCCATCGCGAGCGCGGGATCGAGTGCGGAACTCCGCAAGCCATCGAATACCGGCGCGGTCCGCGTGGCCTCAAGTGGCGGCCCGTTCCGATCGTGAGCTGCGGGCTCGCCTTGGCCTTGGCTCGCTTCGAAACCGCGCTCGACGAAGAAGCCCAGAGGGAGCTCGGGGTCGGCATCTCCGCGGTCGAACAGGGGGGCACGTACAGCTGTCGGCCCATGGCGCGCTTCCGGATGGTGAGCGAGCATAGCTACGCCAACGCGATCGACCTGAGGGCGTTTCGTACGACCCAGGGACGGAGGATCGCCGTGGTGGATCACTTCGGCAAACCCGACCGGGAGCCGCCGAGCGCCGAGGGGCGATTCCTGCGTCAGTTGGCGCGACGCCTGTACGACGACGCCGTCTTCTCCGTGGTCGTGACCCGGTTCTTCGACGAGATCCACCGCGACCACATCCACGTGGATCTCGCACGATACCGCGTGGACGGCACGCGATAGCGCCGGCCTGCGTCGCTGGTTTCAATCGAAGAGCGGTTCGAGTCCCACTCGGGCGCCAACGGTGGATGTCACGAGGTGGATCCAGTTCGACGTGTAGCCGTCGCCGGGTCCACGTTCTGCGTCCGACTTGCTGGTTCCTTTGGCGCCGCCGCCGACGTAGCGCACGCCGAGGAACAGATCGAGCGGTTCCGCGACGCGGTAGCCGGCCTGGCCGCTCACGTCGAGGATGGCGCCGACGACGTCGCTGCGCCCGCCGTTGACGTACTTGACCGGAGCGTACATGCCGTCTGCTTCCAGAGCGAGCCAGAACGGTCGGGCGATCTGTGCGCGACCCCGGAACTTGACCAGAGGCACGGGACCGACATCCCGGTTCGTCCGCCGCAGGGAACCGTCGGCGGAAGTGAAGTCGATGACAGCGTCGCGAAGCTGCAGAGAGCCGCCGACGCTGAGTTGGTTGCCGCACCGGTCGCGCACAAGATCGTAGAGATAGCTGACCCGGTAGTAGTCGAACCCGTAGCGAAGGTCCATTGGCGTACCTGCGTCGAACGTGGCGTCATCGACGGTCAGGTCCTCGCGCAGCGTCTCGCGGGTTTCGAGGTTCAGCGGCTGGTAGAGGAATACCAGGGTGTGTGCGTGCCCGAATGGTGCCTCCACACTCCAACGAGTCGTGGGGAACAGAACGTCTTGTCCGCCGTCCTTGACGTAATCGAACCGGGTCCCTTGTTTGCCGAATTGGATCGTGTGAGCCAGCGGAGCGACGAACCCGCTCTCCATGACAGCGAACGTCCGTGCCGCCGCCGGCTCGGTGGCCGCGGTCGGGTCGGCGGCTTCCACGCCCCGGGCCAGGGAAGGTCGAACCACGGTCACGACGGTCCACGCCAGCACGATCCCTGTCGCAGCTCTCATTGGCATCTCCTGTCGGACATAACGTACGCGCGACAGGGCGATCCACAAGTCCCCACGTCCGATGAATTCTTGGCCCAAGCGCCTCGTGCCCTGTCCCTACGCTGGGCTACCGGACCCGGTGTGAGGCTCTCCGACCGCGAGCGGACACTTGTCCGTTGTCCGGCAGTGCGCTTGCGGCCGAATCGTGGGAAAAGGCTGGGATCGCCAGGGGGCGCGCCTGCGGGCGGCGATGGCACGCGGCTTGCTTGAAAAGCTCGAGCGCGTGCATGCAGCGCGCGAGATGGCGAGCCACGCGTCGGAACGTACCAGGTCTCACAGGAGCACGTTCATGAGCACCGCAGGCCCCGAGTTCACCCAAACCCTGACGGCACAGCTGTTCGGCGCGAGTTTCCAGCGGCGCGCGTTTGCGGTTCTCGCTTGGGTTCTGGCGTCTGGGGCACAAGCGTTCGCGGTGACGCTCGTCGTCGGCCAGAGAGGTGAGCCGCAGACCCGCGATCTGCCGCGGGAGCACGCTGAACGCGCGCCTGCCGCTCCACCGCAAGCCGCTCCCTTGTCCGGGGCGTCGATCGACGAACCCGCTCGCGACGGCACCAACGCAGACGAGACCCCGTGGGCCGGACACGCCGATGACCTCGTCGACTACGCCGAGACTGGGCTCGTCAGGGTGACGGAGCTGCTACGCGTGCGGGCTGCCCGTCCGTTCACGGGGTCTTTGGCGAGATAGCCGGCGACCCGCTTGGGCGACCGACGAGAGCCGGCTCCGTCGGTCTCCGCCCGCGGTCCTTCGACCGCTGGACCGCCCTGCACGTCACCCTGCGCATCCTCCCCGGCCTGCGCACACTGCGTGGCTGCAAGACGTTCCGTGCCATCCACCGGGCGCTTTGCAGCGGCAACGAGCGCCCCGACTTCCGGCTCGTCGAGTACTCGGTACAAACGACCCATTTTCATCTACTCGTCGAGTCACCGAGCACTCAGTCTCTGACTCGAGGCGTCCAGGGCCTCGCCATCCGTCTGGCTCGTTCGATCAATCGAACCTTCTGCCGCTCCGGAACCGTCTTCCGGGACCGTTATTGCTCCAGGGTCATGACAGGGTCGCGCGACGCCCGAGACACGCTTCGCTACGTGTTGAACAACGCGCGCCGTCACGTCCGCTGTGCCCGCCGCAACCAAACGCGCTGGACCGATCCCTGCTCCTCGGCCCCGTGGTTCCGAAAATGGTCGATACCCCGCCACGCGCCGGCGTTCGTTCCCGACCAGAGGTACTTCTTTTTGACAGCGCTCGGCAGTGCCGCCGTGCCGCCGCGAACCCCCCTGCTTGCCTCCGGCTGGTCGAGAGCCGGTCCCATCGATCTCCTACACATTCCCGGCCCACAGCCGTAGCTCGTCGCCGCGCCCCGAGCCCCTGCGCCGTCTGGTTCTGCGGCGTGTTCGGGAGAAGAGCAAGCCTCAGGACCGCTCGGGGGCGACGAGAATCCCATCGCTTCGATCGAAACGAGGCACTAGACTCTTCGAATGAGCACACTCGAGGGACAGAACGCCTGCCCGGTGTTGGTCGCGACGGACTTCAGCCCCCCGGCGGACGAGGCGATTCGTCAAGCCGACGCCTGGGCGCAACGGCGGGGTGCCGAGCTTTCGGTGATGCACGTCGCGTTCCAGTTCCTCCCGATGCACCCCTTGTTCCCTCAGCGTAACCAAGGCGATCTCACGGATCTGGTCACGCTCGAGAGCCGGTTGGCAGAACAGCTGTCCGATCGAGTCATGGAGCTCACCGAGCGTCCCGACGGCGGGTTTGCCGTCGACGTGGACTTCGGCGAACCGTACGCCGTGATCGTGAAACGGGCAGAAGAGGTCGGCGCGGGCCTGCTGGCCGTCGGCAGCACGGGCGCTACCGAGCTCGAGCGAGTGCCGCTGGGGAGCGTCGCAGAGAAGGTGGTGCGCTATGCCCATTGCTCCGTGCTCGTCGCTCGGCCGCTTCCCGGCAGCGGTGTGGTCTTGGTCGCCTCGGATCTGTCCGATCCGGCCCAGCCCGCGGTCGAAGCGGCGGCCCGAGAAGCGCAAGCTCGCGACGCCCGACTCGTGGTCTTCCACGGAATCGAAGCCTGGTCGACCGTGCCGGACGGCCTCGGAGTCATGGGCCCGCTGCCGGCCGAACCCGACGAACGGACGCTCGAGCAGTTCAGCCAGGCTGTAACGCAGATCCTGAAGGGACAACTCGGCCGCTTCGGCGCCGACGGCGATGTCCGAGTAGCGGTCGGTGGGGATCCGGCATCCGAGATAGCGCGCGTGGCCAGGGAGGAGAACGCGGATCTGGTCGTCCTGGCGAACCGAGGACGCACCGGGCTTGCGCGTTTGGCTCTCGGGAGCGTGGCCGAAACGGTCGTGCGGCGTGCACACTGCTCCGTGCTCGCCGTGCGCGCACCGTGAACGCCAAGACAGGGCCCGCGGGGCCAGAACTTGGGCGAAATCGTGAAGTCTACCCCTGCGACGCCTCGAGCGCCCTGCGGTAGCGCGCGCGGCGAGCGTCGTCGTGCAGGATGTCGTAGGCCTCTTCGAGGACTTCGAGGATCAGATCCAGATCCTCCCTGAGGTCCGCGGTCCCGGCGCTGAGCAGCGTCTCCGGCGCGAACTCGCGCTTGAGCGCGAGGTAGGCGCGCCGGACTTCGTATCCCGTTGCGTTTCTGCCGACACCGAGCAGAGCGAAGTAGTCGCCCTCTTCGACGAGCGCCTTGCGCCTCTCGATTCGGGTTCGGACCGCAACGTCGTCGAGCGGATCGTACCCCGCGCTCTGGGGGGGCGGTTCGTGTTGAGCTTCCGCCGCACGTGAGCTCTTGAGGATCCCGAGCTCCACCAGGATGTACAGGGCCGTCGCGAAGCCCGCTTCCCCGCCCTTGGCGACCAATTCGGCCACGGCGGAGCCCGGTGCTTCCAAGACGGCCTCGTGCTCGCGCTCGGGCAGGTTGCACTCGGAGAGCAGATGCCATTCGGAGCCTTTCTGAAGACGTGCATCGGGGCCCCGAAGGCGGAGCACGGCCTGCTCCGGTGCGATGACTCGGCGAGCGACCTCGACCAGAACCTCCGCACCGGTCGCGCTGCCGAACACGAGCGGCTCGGCGTGCAGCCGGGCCGGAATCTGCTTCTCCAGGCTCGCGGCGCAGCGATCGACGAGCAGGCTCCGAGCCATGAGCCACTCGGCGTGGGCACGCAGCACCGGCCACAGTTCGTCCTGTCGCAGGTGGCCATGAGCGACGAGCGCCGCGCCTGCGTGCTTGCCGAATGCCGGAAGCTTGCGTTCGAGGCGAGCGGCCTCCGCCGGCAGGTCGCCGCGTTCGGTCAGAAACGCCACCAGCGATTCCTGTTCGGCACCGGAGGCCACGGTGACGAAATCGCCTTCCCGAAAGACGATTCGACGAATGCCCGCGTTGTCTTCCAGCGCCAGTGCACCGGTGAATCGTGCTCGAATGGCCTGTGCGATCGCCCGAACGACGTCGCCCTTGCCCAGGCTGCTCGGGATGCGAGGCGTCGCCATTCTCGGGTTCGGATCGTACGAGGGCGGGCGGGTCCCTGCTCGAGCCGTCCCTTGGCGAATGGATTCGGGATCTGCGGACGACGGGGGACTCGAAGCCTCGGCGGGCACCGGTAGGGTGGACGCGCGCGTCGGTGGTTTGGGGTGGGGAAGGGGAGGAGTGCGAGGCGTCCACGGAGCCTCTGACACCTCGCGCTCTCGCTCGGCCCGCACGGAGTTGGTCGTGACGGTTTCTGGTGGATGCGAGGGCCGAGCAGCGGTCCACGCGCTCGAGCCGGGCTGCGTCGGCGGCGATAGACTCACCGGCGCGATGCGGTGCGTGAGCTCGGCCACACGCGCGTCCGCAGCGCTCGCCAGCGAAGAGCTGGCGGGTCTGTCGTCGTTCGGGTGAGACGGAAGGCGGTGGCGCGTCAACGGCGGCAACGTGGGGGGCTCGGCCGCGGCCTCCCGGCTTGAGCCTGGCGCTGCCTCGGGCGCCGAGGTCGGCGCCGGTTCTGCAGGCGTCCGGTCGTACAGGGCCCGATGAGCACGGTGGCGCGAAGCGTGCGCGACGGTCTCGGACGTGTACTCGCTGTCGCTCCCGGTGCCCGTCGAGGTTCCAGGCGCGACGGACGCCGCGGTCGATGCGGGTGACTTGGTGTTCTTGGTTGCGTGCGCCGGCGCGTCCTCGAAGTCGTCCAGGTCGTCATCGAACCCCAGTGGCTGTTCGAGGGCTGCCAGTACGCCCTCGGGCAGGACGGCCTCGACCTCCTCGTCCGGCGTCAACTTGACGAGTTCGGGGCTCGAGGGTCGACCGGAGAGCGGGCGGGTGCTTACACGTGCCTCGGCTTCCTGCAACAGCTGGGCGAGCTCGGGGCTGATCGAGGCGACACCGAGTCGGCGGGTGACGTTGTGCTCGCGGGCCGGTTCACCAGTGCTGGACGGCTGACCGCGCCGCAGGTCTGCTCCGTCCGAAGGGGGCGTCAGAGGTTTTGGTGAGCTGGAGACGACAGCGGCAGCACTGGGCCGTTCGGCTTCCGGAGGGACAGAGGCGCGAGCGGGGCGCAAGGAATGGCGAGATGGCGGCGCGCTGTCCACCGGCGGATGGCTTCGGGCATCGGGATGACCGGACGGCAGCGGCTGTCGTGGCGCCGGGCCGATCAGCTCGACGACCTTCTCGACCAAGGCCTCGTCGCCCATCAGCGAGATGGGGAGAAAGGCGTTCCCCTCGTGGAAGCCCGCGTCTGTGTCGCCGTCTAGCGTTCGGCCAGGTTCGCCGACGTAGATGGCGCGGACCTCTCGCGTGCCTGGTACGTCGCGTACCTGTTGCGCGATCGCCAGAGCGCCAGGAAAGTCGACGTTGCAGATGACGAGTGACGGCCTTTGGACCGCGATGCGGCTGACCAGGCGCTGAAGAGGGACGTGGAACACCTCGTAGCCGCGCGCGCGAAGGCCGGACACGGCCTTCGCGCCTTCCACGGAGGCGTCGACGACGAAAACGGGCTCCAGGCCCTGACTGGGACCGCCCAGCTCGGCGCCGGGATGCTCTGGCGACACGTTGTCGCAGTGTACGCGACCTTGAAGTACTGCGCATAGTGCCCCGTCTTGGGCGGCATTGGTGCCGCTCGGCCGAAGTGGGGCCGGTGGTTGTGCTCCGCCCTACTTGGGTGAGGGCGGAGCACAACCACTGGCCTTGCATCGATCTGCCTCGCGGCCCCCCTCGTCTTCTGGCCAGTCGGCGCGACTCCTGGCCGGAGCTGCGTCGACTGGCACTAGTCGTCGTCGGGTGCGTCCGACGGCCTCGAAGGGCGGCTATGTCGGGGGCCCCCGGCTATGCGCCGGGCGATGGCCTCGCCGGCCTGCGGCCACCAGCGCACGGAGACCACCACGACCGTGAGGAACACCACCACGAACCATTCTCCTGCGTTGGCGCCCCACAGAACCCAGCTGTCCGAAGCTAGCTTGACCATGTTTGCCGCGGGGGCATCGGTCCGGGCCGAGGAGCCCAGGGACTCGGCGGGCAGTCTACCACAGCGTGTGATAGCGTCCCCGTTGCTTGGAAGCGAGCCCAACCGCCTCCCTGGACGCAGTCATTGGCCTCGGGTCCAACTTGGGCGATCGGCGCGGACACCTGTGCGCGGCAGCGGCGTTGCTCTGCCGGTTTGGGCGCCTGGTAGCGCTGTCGAGCCTCTACGAGACGGTCCCTGTCGGCGGACCGCCCCAGCCCCGGTTCGTCAATGCGGCGGTCCGGCTCATTTCCCCGCTCAGTCCGCGTGGCCTGCTCGAGGGCCTGCACGCCGTGGAGGCCAGTCGTGGACGTGTGCGTCGCGAGCGCTGGGGACCTCGCACCCTGGACCTCGACCTGCTCTGGGTGCAGGGCCTTCTCCTGGTCGGTCCGGATCTGATCGTGCCCCATCCCCGCCTGACAGAGCGCGCGTTCGCCATGATCCCGCTGGTCGAGGTTGCCCCGGACGCGGCCGATCCGGTCGACGGAGTGCACTACGCCGATCGGGTCGCCCTCGTCGATCAGGGGGGTATCATTCAGGTCGGTGCTTTCGAGCCGGTCGAGCCGCAGGCGCTGCAGACTGGCGGGCCAGGGACTCGCCTCGCATCGCGCGAGGCCTGCTAGACACGCCCTCGGCAAGATGGTACGAGCCGGCCCGACGGCGATCGTCTGAGGTCTCGCGCAGCCCGGACCGGTACCCAGGCGACGCGTCCGGGCTACGATCATGCTCACCGCAGGACTCCTCACGGCCACGGTGCCCCTCACGTCTACACTGATTGCCCCGCTAGCGGCTGCAGGGGGAGCCGGCGTGACCCTGGACTTGGACAAGACCCTATTGGTTCAGATGGTCCTGTTCATGGTGCTGATCGTCGTTCTGAAGCCACTGCTGTTCGACCCGGTGCTCCGGGTCTTCGAGCAGCGAGAGCAGCGGACCGAGGGCGCGCGCTCCGAAGCTCGAGCGCTCCAGGAAAAGGCCGGCGAACTGCTCCGGAAGTACGAGAAGGAGCTCGAACGGCTGAGGCAGGCGGCGGCGGAGGAGCGCGAGCGGCTGCGCGGCGAGGCTTCCAAGCTCGAGGCGGAGATCCTGAACGAAGCACGTGAGGCTTCGAACAAGATCGTCGAGGAGGGGCGCGGCAGAATCGACCGGGAAATCCAGGCGATCGAGACAGAGCTCGTGGCTCGGACCGAAGAGCTTGCCCGGAGCATGGCTTCCAGGGTTCTCGGACGGGAGGCTCCGTGAGCAACGTCGGAAAGCGCATCGGGCAGTCAGCCAGGACTCTCGCACTCAGGGTGCTGCCGGTCGGTGCGCTTGGACTCGCGGCGGCGCTATCGCTCGGCGGTGTGGCCTTTGCTTCGACACAAACCGAGGCGAACCCAGCAGGCCACGGTGAGGGGGCCGAATCGGAAGACCATCGTGCCCCGACCGTGGACGACATCAATTGGGCGTACGGCCTCGTTGGCGAACGTGAGGACGTCGAGCCGGGCCTGCTTTTCCGCCCCGTTGGCATGCCGCCGCCCCTGCTTGCCTCGGTCCTCAATTCGGTGGTGCTCCTCGGTATCTTGATCTACTTCGGCCGCAAGCCCATCGGTGAGGCCCTGCGCAAGCGCAAGGAAGAAATCATGCGCGGGATGCAGGAGGCCGCGCGTATGAAAGAGGAGGCCACCCGGCAGTTCGCCGACTACGAGGCACAACTTGCCGGCATGGAGGAGCGCATCGAGAAAGCCCGGCACGAGATGCGTCGGGCCGGTGAGCTCGAGCGCGAGCGGGTCGTGAGCGAGGCCGGGCAGCGGCGGGAACGCATGGAACACGAGGCTCGCCGGTTGGTCGACCAGGAGCTCGAGACGGCGCGCGCCGAGCTCATGCGCCGCGTGGTTCGCGCGGCGGCCGTCCGGGCGGAGCGCATGCTGGCTGCTGAAGTCTCCGCGCAGGATCAGCGCCGCCTTGCGGACGCGTATCTGAACGACGTGAACGCGATGGCAGGGGTACGAGGAGTACAGCCGTGAGCCACGCAGCCATTGCTGACCGCTACGCGCGCGCTCTGTTCGAGCTCGGGGTCGAGACCGGACAGCTCGATCGGTTCACCCAGCAACTGAAGGCGATAGCCGAGGTGTACTCATCGAGTGCCGAGCTTCGGCATGCGCTGAATAACCCCGTGATTGCCGACAAACAGCGGGATGGGCTGCTTCGGGAGCTCACTGGACGGCTCGGCACAGCGCCCCTGCTGGCCAACGCGCTCAGGCTGATGGCCGCAAGGCGGCGCCTGCGGGCGCTTCCGGACCTGGTCACGCGCCTGACCCGGCTCGCTGACGGGCAACTCGGCGTTCTTCGCGCCACGGTGACCAGCGCGGAGCCCCTGGCGGAGCAGTACTACGAGCAGATCGCTCGTGTTCTCGGGCAGAAGACTCAACGCACAGTCGTGGTCGACAGGCAGGTAGACCCGTCGCTGATAGCGGGTGTCATCACTCGGGTCGGCGACACGGTCGTCGATGGCAGCCTCAAGGGTCGGCTCCGCGAGCTCGAACGTCAGCTCCTCAGTGCGTGAGGCCAGCGCACCTTCGTTTGTTCAACGGCCGCGAACCGAAAGAGAAGATCATGCAGCTTAGCGCCGACGAGATCTCTCAGATCATCAGGAAGCAGATCCAGGACTTCGACCGCGCCACTCAGGTCGCGCAGACCGGCACCGTTCTTGCGTGCGGCGACGGGATTGCCCGCATCTACGGGCTAGAAAGCGTCATGGCCGGCGAGCTCGTCGAGTTCCAGGGTGGTGTCTATGGCCTGGTGCTCAACCTCGAGCAAGACAGCGTCGGTGTGGCCATTCTGGGCGACCCCAACGGCATTCGCGAAGGCGATCCAGTCAAGCGCACCGAACGTATCGCGGACGTGCCCGTGGGTGACGCGGTCATGGGTCGCGTGGTCAACGCGCTGGGCCAACCGGTGGACGGCAAGGGGCCGATCGAGACGCGTCAGCGCCGGCAGGTCGAGGTGAAGGCGCCGGGCATCATCGGGCGCCAGCCGGTCAAGGAACCGCTGCAAACGGGCCTGAAGGCCATCGACTCTATGATCCCGATCGGGCGCGGGCAGCGCGAGCTCATCATCGGCGACCGCCAGACCGGCAAGACGGCCATCATCACCGACACGATCATTAACCAGAAGGGCAAGGGCGTTAAGTGCATCTACGTGGCCATCGGGCAGAAAGCCTCGACGGTTGCGCAGGTGGTCGACAAGCTGAGCTCGTACGGCGCCATGGCGTACACGACCGTGGTCATCGCCACCGCCACCGAGTCGGCGCCCCTGCAGTTTCTGGCTCCGTACTGCGGCGCCGCGATGGGCGAGTACTTCCGCGATACCGGCCGACATGCCGTCTGCTTCTACGACGACCTGTCCAAGCAGGCCGTCGCGTACCGGCAGCTGTCGTTGCTGCTCAGGCGCCCACCGGGACGGGAGGCCTACCCGGGCGACGTCTTCTACGTCCACTCCCGGCTGCTCGAGCGCGCCGCCAAGATGGCCGACCGCTGGTTCGTCGTGAAGAAGGGGACCGAGGTGCCGGCGGGCGATCGCAGCTTCCGCGGCGTGGACGGCGAGATCCACTTCGGCGACCACGGCAAGAAGATGGCGACCGCGAAGCTTCGCGAGCTGGGTGAAGACCAGCACGAGATCAAGCGCGATCCGCATTCGGGGGGGTCGCTCACGGCTCTGCCCGTCATCGAGACGCAGGCCGGCGATGTCTCGGCCTACATTCCGACGAACGTGATTTCGATCACGGACGGACAGATCTTCCTCGAAAGCGATCTGTTCTATTCCGGCGTCCGTCCCGCCATCAACGTGGGCATCTCGGTCAGTCGAGTCGGCGGCAACGCTCAGATCAAGGCGATGAAGAAGGTCGCCGGCGGCCTGCGTCTCGACCTCGCCCAGTACCGCGAGATGGCCGCCTTCGCGCAGTTCGCTGCGGATCTGGACGCCGCCACGCGGGCCCAACTCGAGCGCGGCGAGCGGCTGACCGAGCTATTGAAGCAAGACCAGTACGTGCCGCTCGCGGTCGAGAAGCAGATCCTCATCGTATTCGCCGGCACTCAAGGCTACACCGACAAGCTGCCCGTCGACTCGCTGCGACGCTACGAGCGGGAGCTCTACGAGCACGTCGACCAGAAGCATCCGGGGCTCTGGACCGACATCATGGAGAAGAAGGAGCTCACGGACGAGCTCAAGACCCAGATGGACAAGGTGCTGAAGGAGTTCACCGCCACATTTGCCAAGTCGCTCGAGGCATCCGCCTAGTGGCCAACCAGAAAGTCATCCGCAAGCGTATTGCGAGCGTCAAGTCGACGCAGAAAATCACCCGCGCCATGAAGATGGTAGCGGGCGCCCGACTCAATCGCGCGCAGCAGCGCATCACGGCGATGCGACCGTACGCCATGAAGACGACGGCCGTCCTCGCCGAGGTGACGGCCGCGGCCCGGGCGCGTTCGTCCCAGAGCCAAGCCACCGAGGACGAAGGTAACCCGCTGCTCGCGCAGCGTGAAGTCAATAGCCGGCTGCTGCTCGTGATCACGGCGGACCGAGGCCTCTGTGGCGCGTTCAACACGAACATCAACCGCCGGAGTCATTCCGTGTGGCGAGACGCGGTAAGGAACGGTCAGACCATCAAGCTGTGTATCATTGGCCGCAAGGGCCGCGACTACTTCCGGCGTCGCTCCGCGCCCATCCAGGAGGTTTTCCAGGGCGTATGGGACCAGCTGGGTCTGGAGCAGGCTCGCCGTATCGGACGCTCCATTCTCGAGCCGTTCATTCGCGGGGACGTCGATTCCATCGATCTCATCTACAACGAATTCAAGAGCGCCATGACCCAACGCGTCGTGGTCGAACGGCTCTTTCCCTTGCCGCCGATGGCGCCGTCCGACGCGCGCGATCCGGAGACGGAGCCCGTCGACGCGCCGGAGTTCCAGTTCGAACCGAGCCAGCAGCTCGTGCTCGAGCGCCTGGTGCCCATGTACATCGAAATCTCCATTCTGCGCGCTCTGTACGAGTCGATGGCCTCGGAACTGGGGGCGCGCATGACGGCGATGGATTCGGCGACCAAGAACGCGTCCGATATCATCGACAAGCTGACGCTCCAGTACAACCGAGCACGCCAAGCCGCGATCACCAAGGAGCTGATGGAGATCATCGGCGGAGCCGAGGCGCTCAAAGGCTAGCGCTGGCGGCGTACGGTCATGGCCAACAAGCCCTCGCGAAAGAAGCGCAAGCTCGCACGTGAGCGCATCGAGCGCGCCAAGCAGCATGACTTGCCGAGCGTGTTGCTCGCTGCGACGCCGGTTCGTGCGCAGGCAACGGCGTCCGCACCCGGCGGCTCCGGGCGCAATCAGCGCGATCGGGGACCAGACGAGGATCAGCCGACAAGCGCCGACGACTCGTTGGCGCCGGCATCGAACGCGCCGCGGCCGAATCTGTGGCGTCGGCTGCCCGCAGGGGCCAAGCTCGGCATCTTTCTGGTTCTCGCGTTTGTTCTGGCCGGAGTTGTCATTGCCGCGATTCGAAGCCGCTCGTAGGGGCCTCAATCCCAAACGGCGGCCGCGAAATGCGTCCTGATCTGCGCATCCTTGGTGAGCAACGACGCATTCTCCGCGACGGCCTGCCCAACGATTAGGCGGTCGAACGGATCGCGTGTCCAGCTCTGCTTTTCCGCGCCCAGCAGCACGGCTTCGAAGGAAGCGTCGCCGAGCCGCAGACCGACGCGACCGTGCAAGTCATCGACCACGGCTCGGCCGGGGTGGGTCGTCCGCCCGATCTCGAACAGATACTGCAGCTCCAAGAGGACCATGGGGGAAGCCACGAGCTCCTCGAGCTCGATCAACGACTTGGCGCGAGCGCTGAGCAGATCGACCTCTCCGGCGAAAAGCCACGCCACCACGTGTGTGTCCAGGTGGATCACGGCTTCCATTCCCCGGACCAGTCCAAGTGTACGATCGCTTCCGGTGGGCCCTTGAGGAAGGGCCGCCGTACCAGCCGCTTCAGTTTGTTCGGCGCGTCCTTGGCCACGATCTCCAGAACGTGGCCTCCGCGTTCGATTTGAACGGGCACTCCGGTGCGCACGACCTCGTCGAGGATCCGGTAGATGTCGCTCCTGAGCCTGGAAGCCGAAATGGGCATCGTACGTACATGGTGGGCCAGGTACGTACGTACGTCAAGCGGGGCGCTAGATCAGCGGGTCGATGCCATCGGCCGTGTCAGAAGATGAACAGGCCGGGCGCGCCTTTGCCGCACCCGGCCTGCCGTAGTGAGCCCCATCCAGAGGGGGGCCCGAGTCCGCCCGCCGCGACCCTGGAGAGGATCGAATCCTGCTATCCGAGGGACTGGGGAGTCGGAGGACTCACCGGGCGGGCTACTGGTGCCGCTCCTGGTGGGAAGAACGACTACTCAGCATACTTCTTTGACCTCCTCCGGACTCGTGCCGGACGCCCGCATGGGGTGCGGAGCCGTGGGCTCACAAGGACGGGCGCTTCAGTGAGAGGGCCCACCCAGGCGGGGGCCGCGACCATTCTCAGGTGCGAGGGTGCACCCCCGCAGGAGCATTCCTGGACCGAGTCCGACCTGAGACGCGATCAATGTGACACCTCGTTCGAGTGGACGCCACTGACCGCTCGGTCTGCGTGCGACGCATGCTCGCTTGCCATGCACGGCGGCCGCTCCTACTCTGGCCACATGTCGGTCCGAACAGGCACGTGCCTGCGCAAGCGGGAGCGGACAGACCGCTCGGGGTTCGTGAAGGGCGCTGCGGCGCTCTTGGTCTCGTTGGCCTGTGCGTCCTGCCGGGGGGAGTCGCCGCTGCCGAGTCCGCCCGCACCAGCCGCGGCTTCGACGCAAGCTTCCTCGAACGCTGCTGCGCCTTCGGCTGCTCCGTCCGGCGTCCCGGCCGTGGCGCAAGAGAGTCTGCCCCGACCCCCCGAAGAGCAGCTGCCCGCGCCGGCCGCTGCACCGCCCGAGCGACCCGACCCGCTGCCGAGGCCGCCGGCTTGGCTTGCAGGGCCTCCTGGATGCAGGCTCGCCCCTCGACGGGTCACCGCGCGGCCCTGCGCGGATCGCCAGGCTTTCGTGAACGAACTCGCGCGCGTGTTGCGGGATGTCGAGCTCGGGGCGCAGAGCGAGGACGCGAAGCGGCACCAGGCCCTGGAGGCGCGTCGTCAGGAGCTTGTCGCGCTCGACCGCGCTCCGAGACGCGGCAACGACCCGGACCGACAATGGGCCCAGGAGCTTGACGCTGCGCGGCTCGCTGACAAGCGCTCGCTCGCACGCATGGTGCTCGAGCGCGACGAGAAGCTCGCGGCATTGGAGGCGTGTGCCGGGGCCCCCGTGGGTTTCGTCCGCCAGCTGCGCGCCGAGCTGCGCCCACCGTGCAGAGAAGCGCTGCTCGCGAGCTGGGCAGCGAAGCCGCCCGACGGGCTCGACGGCGATGGGTACGCCGCCGTCCGCGGTCTGCTGATAGCGGCTCGGCTCGAGCGCCTGTCGTTCAAGATGCCGGCTTTGCGCGGTTGGTTCGACCAGCCCGGGCTCGATAGCTTCATCACGCGAACCGTGGAGCCCTGGCAGCGGCTCCAGATGGCTCGTCTCAGGACCTGGGACCAGCAGATCGCGGCTCTCAGTCCGGACAGTCATGGCAAGCTCATCGCTCTCGGAGCTCGCACCGAAGCCGCCCGACGGCTGGTCGCTTCGCACCGAGCCGCTCGTTTCCCGGAGTTCTTGAAGAAGGACTACGTGAAGCGGACACAGTACTTTCGCACCATCGACGAGGCAGCTCGGCCGGCTGTATCGGATTTCGACGAGCACCGAAACGCCGCCCTGCGCCTGCTCGAACGCCGGGGGGTTATCTGGCATGAAGCGCTCAGGTCGGTGCTGTCTCTTCGGCACACCGGACACCGAGAGCCAGTGCACTCCAAGCTCGCGTTGCCGCATTTGCCTGCGCCAGCGGACGACGCGCCTGCGGCCGTGTGGCTCTCGAGGAGGCTTCCTTCCGACGCGGTCGAGCGCATCCTGTCGCCTGAGACGCTCGCGGAGGCCCCCGCCCTTTCTGCATTGGCCGCGCGCGGCCTGCCAGGGTCGGTTCGAGCCTACTTCAACCAGAAAGCTCCGGACCCCGAGCAGGCTTTTCTCCTCGGGCAGGCGCGCGTCCGATTGGGCCTGCTGTATCAGTCGAGAGCACAGTTCGAGCGCGTTCGCGTCCTGTTCGACAAGGCAGCGCCCCATCCTAAAACGGAGCTCTTGACCGCTCTGGCGGCCGTGCTCGAACGCTTCGACGCGAGCACGTCACCTCCGCCGGCCAACGCGCTCACGCCTCTCGTTCGGCTAGCCGAGAAGGCCAAGGCGCTCGAGAAGACCGATACGCCGCAGAAGCTGAGCTACGCATTGGCTGCGCTCGATCTGGCTCACCTCGAGCTCGCGTCAGCCGAGGGGGATCCGGCGCTGATCGAGCGGGCGTCGGTTCACCTGGCCTCGGCCAGCAAGGCGCTCTCGGGCGGCGAATACGCCCCGTGCGTCGGCTCCGACCAGCTCAAGTTCGTCGCGTTCCGTCCCCTCGAACACCCGAACGGCGAGCCCGGGTGTCAGCCCACCGAGGGCTGGCTTTCGTGGCAGGGCCGGTGATCGCCCGGACGGAGTCCCACGCTGCCGTTGACTCGGCCGCGCGGTCAACCGTCAAGCCTGTCGGTTCGGCCCCGGGGAATTCCGGACTGAACGCACGATGAGCCGAGAAGAGACCAGAAGCAGTCGCGTGTAGTCCACCGGCTTGGTCACGACGTCATCGGCGCCCGCGTCGAGCAGCGCTTCTTTCGAATAGCGCGCCGCGTACGCCGTCACGAACACGATCGGTACCTCGTGTCCCCGCCAGCGAGGGTCGGCTGCATCTGGGCCGCTGGCTCTTCCCTTGAGCAACTTGCAGATCTCGATCCCATCGTGGCGTGAGCTGCTGAGCTCGATATCGAGGAGGATGAGATCGTACTTCTCGCTGCTGAGCAGCGCCGCCGCCTCATCGCTGTTGCGGGCGCGCGAAAGACGGTACCTGCCTCTGAGGAAGCGCTCCGTCACCCGCCAGTTCGCGTCCTCGTCCTTCACGTAGAGGATACGCGGAAGAGGCTCCTCGCGGTTACCCTGCGATGTGCGTCTTGGCGCCAGACGAGTGAGTGCCATGGGTCGGAGTGGCTCGGCGTGAGAGGCGGCTGCTAGTCTCGTCCGCCCGAGAGCGCGCCTCTCACGATGAGACGCGATATCACCATGAGAAGATGCGTGAAGTCCACGGGCTTGACCACGAGATCGCGTGCACCGGCCGCCAGCAGCTCCTCCCGCGTGTACAGCGAGGAATACGCCGTCACCATCACGATCGGGCACGCCGTGTGCACCCCCTGCGCGTAGTCAGGGAGCCTGTCCGTCTGCCGGCCGGACAGGGCTTTGCAGGTCTCTATGCCGTTCAAGTCGGAGCCCGAAAGCTGGATATCCATCAGGATCAGGTCGAACGGTTCAACCGCAACCCGCTCGAAGGCCTCCCGGCTGTCCCTGGCCCGGGTCAGCCCGAATTTCCCGCGAAGCGACAGCTCGGTCACTTCCCAGTTCGCATCCTCGTCCTCGACGTAGAGGATCTTCGACACGGAGTCGGCCAGCTTCGCGCGGCGCCGCTGGGGCGCGGACGCTCCCGGGTCCTGGCCAGGCGCCTCCACTTGGTCGAGCAGACTCTCCAAGTGTTCGGCCGAGAGCGTACGCGAGCTCCACGGCTTCGGAAGCCACATCCCACCCAGTTCAGCGACGCGCTTCCTGTTGTAGTGGAAAGCGGTCGATACCAGGACCGGAATTTCGCGGGTGACCACCTCGCGTTTGAGCTGAGCCAGAACCGTGAGCCCGTTCACCTCGGGCATCATGATGTCCAGAAGAACGAAACGCGGCGGGCGGCTGGCGATCGCCTTGAGCGCGTCCGCCGGCTTGTTGATGAGCTCTACCTCGTAGCCGTCCCGCTCGAGCAGCTTGCGCGCCATGGAGAGCTGGGCGGGCTCGTCGTCGATCACCACCACCCGGCCACGCCCCAGCCTCGGGACCGGATGGGCAGGCGTCGAACGCGCCGGCTCAGGCGGCGGCGCCTCGTCCCGTGCGATGGCCGGGTCCTGGGGGAGCCAGAGGCGGAAAGTGCTGCCGACACCGAGGCGGCTTTGCACGGAAATGTTTCCTCCGTGCATCTCCGCCAGCTGCCGGCAAATGGCCAGCCCGAGTCCTGCGCCACCCGCGGTCCGGGTGTGCGAACCGTCCACCTGTCGGAAGCTCTCGAAGATGATGTCGAGGTGATCCTCGGGGATCCCGATGCCGTTGTCGGCAACCTCGAAGACGACGCCCGCGCTGTCGCCGCACGCCGTGTCCACGCTGACTCGGATTTCGCCATGGGCTCCCGTGAACTTCACGGCGTTTCCGATCAGGTTCAGCAGGATCTGCTTCAGCTTCACACGGTCGGCGATGACGCTGCAGCGTGAATCGAAGCTGGGATAGATGATTCTGCGCTCTCTGCCTCGCGTCGCCGCGTCCATCGTCTGGCGGACTTCCTCGAGCAAGCAAGGTACGTCGACGACCGTAGGAATGAGTTCCATTCGTCCCGACTCGAGGCGCGAGAAATCGAGAACGTCTTCGACCAAGCTGAGCAGATGGGCCCCCTGTTGCTGGAGCAGCTTGAGAAAACGGTAGTGCTCCTCGGGATCTCCCGTACAGACGAGCGTTTCGCGAAGCAACAGTCCGGCCCCGCAATCGGGGCACGTTCCGTTGGATTCGGATCCATCCGACTGGAATTGTGCATCACACTGGGTGCACTGCAATGCCGATATCGCCGCGTAGTCCTCGGCGAGCGCCGTCGGCACGTTGACGATCGAATTGAGGGGGGTCCTGAGCTCGTGCGACACGTTCGCCAAGAACTCGGCCTTGACTCTGACCGCTTCGTGAGCCGTGTCGAGCGCTTCGGAGAGTTCGCGCGTGCGGTCCGCAACCATCTGATCGAGTAGCTCGCGCTCGCGCTCCAGCGTGCGGTAGGTCTCCACCTGTGCGACGGCCGTGGCCGTCTGGCTCGCGAGGTTCGAGAAAGCAACGAGCATCTCTCCCTCGGCGGCCACTTCGGTCTGATAGCGGGCCTGCTCGCGCGTGTTGCCAGCTACCAGAAAGCCCGCTAGCTCGCCGCTCTTCCCCTTCAGTGCGAAAACGAAGTACTCGTCGAGCAGCAGCAACGCCGACAGACGTTGCTGGCTGGCGTCGTCCCCCGGGTGGCACACGAATCCCGGATCGCCGCGGATCCCGGACAGCTCCACCTCATCCCCGCTCAACACCACATCGGTGATGCGTCGGGCGGCTTCGTCGTCGTAGTAGCCCTCGTGCGCGCGAACACGAAACATCCGAGGGCCTGAAGCCGAGTCCTCGAAGAAGGCGACGCAACGCTCGTAGTTGAAGGTGTAGACGACGAAGCGGACCACGGTGGCCAGGATCTCGTCGATGTTCAGTGACGCACTGATCGTGCGAGCCAGATCCGCCAGCCGGACATACACCCGTTGTTGAGCGCTGAGATGGTCCTGAAGCACATACAGCTTGTTTTCTGCGGCCATGAGCCGCCGAACCTGTTCGCGGAGGACCCGGTTCTCGGCTTCGACTCGGGCTGACTTCTCGGCAGCCCCCTGCGCGTCGAGCACAGGGGGTGGCACTGACGGAGCGGCGCTTCCTGGTGCCATTTCGGAGCTATGGGGTTGGGCGCATCGCAGGCGAAGCGCGAGTGTGTGCGCAGTGGACACGCGACCCCATGCCTGTGGGGCCGGCTTCACGTCTCCAGGCGGGGCACGGAACAACCAGGTGCGGACCGGACACTAGGCGATAGCGGTGACGATCAGGCTGTAGTTGTGGAAGGAATTGACGTTTCCGACGGGGCTGAACTCCCCGTACGTGTAGGCGCCGAACCAGAGTCTGCTGTCTTTGGCCACGTTGCGCTGGACATCTCTGAGCAGCTGCTGCTTCTCGGTGTCGTTGAAGATGACCTGGCCGCGGCCGATACACTCGATCTGCAGCAGGAAGCGGGGGTCGCTTCCTGCCAAGCCCGTGCGAACCTCCTCGGCCAGACGCTCGTTGCCGCTCGCGATCTTCTCGTGGTCGCGGCGCGTCATGAAGAACCGCGTGCCTTCCGCGAGCTCGGTCGGGACGTACACTCCGCCGCCGGTGTCGTCGCGCATCGGCATGAAGCGGATCAAGTAGTCGTCGTAGTGCTTCATGTACTCTGGCGCTCTGACCCCGATCGCGAGATAGACGTTCGTCTTCTTCCAGTCTCCCTGGCGTTCTTCGACCGTGAGGTATTCGTCGATGACATCGAGCGCGCGCCGCCCGTTGATCTCGAGGATACGGTTCTTCTCCGCCTTCGTGATGACGAGCTCCTCGCCGACCGGAACGCAACCGTGCCGCGCAGCGGTCACCAGGCGCGCCTTCCCGCGGATCAGAGTGGCCACGAGGCCGTCGCTGAAGACATCGTCGTTGCAGTATTGGTAGGTCTTGGTGAACGTCCAATTGTCGCTCGCGGTGCCGCCGATCATGGGAATGGAATGCAGCGACGGGCACTTGTACATCAGCCCGCGAAGCATCGCGTCGAAGTTGAGCGTCAGCCCGTCGGCGAGGCTGACGAGGGTCAGCGCATCGTCCACCTCGTGCAGGGCGAGTGCGTCACCGACCTTCTGTCCCATCGCCACCGCGTCGGTGCCCATGCCCTGTGCCGCCGCGTTCTGAAACCGGATCTCGTCGGACTTGACCACGCAGACCACGGCGCCGAAATTGGTCTCGTGGATCGCTCCCGGTACGATGACACCTTCCGCAGAGCAGCCGCTCAGGGGAGCGCCCCGTGTCGCAGCGCGAACGGCCCGGACCAACGGCTCCTGCTTGTACCCGATGGTTCCGAAGAGAAAGACGAAATCCGGCGTGTCCATGTTGGCTTGAGCCAGCGCCTGTTCAGCCGCGATGCGGCCTGCTTCCGCTGGGTTCCTGTGCTCGCTGAATCCGACGCCGGTGCTGAGACTCATGGAAGTACCTTCTGGGTTGGTCTGCCTGCTGGTTTGGTTTGCTGAGAACGACACGGCCCCGCAGCCGCCGCTCCGTCAGGGCCCGGAGCTGCAGGCTGCCAACCCAAACGACTGTCGTGGTGACAGCTTAATGCCCAGATCCTCAGGCGATCCCGGCTCGGTGCTGTCGGCCGGGGTGGGTGGTCGTATTCTGATGTAGCGCAGCGAGCACCCATTGGACAGCGAACGGGGCCAACGCAAGCGCTGTTCGAACACTACCGAACGAGCGAGCGGACCAGACCCAACAGATCGCCATTGCCGACCGCCGGAGTCACCCCGCCGGGCAGAACTCGCGCATACCAGGTCACGGTCCAGCTCAAGGATGCCCCGGGGACGAGCTCGGTCAGCGCGCCCTGCGGCTCGAGCTCGATGTATCCGTCGGTCGGATTGACGTAGATCTCGATCTCGGCTTCGTCAGGGCGAGCCTGGCTGGCGACCGGGATCTTCGGGAAACGCTTGAGGAAGAGCACATTGGAGGCCACGTGCGCGATCCAGCCTTCGGCCCCGTCGGCAAAGAGCTTGGGTGAGTCCGGCTGGAGGATGGCCTCGGGCGCTTCCCGGAACCAGACGACGCCGGCCCGTTCGGTCGTCGCGAGCCCCGACCTGACGATGCCTTCGCCCGCCGGGAAGAAGGAGAGTCCACCTTTGGCGACCCGCGTGACCTCCCACGGCGCCACCCTGATCGTGCTTTGGCCGTCGTTCTTTATCGTGTACTCGACGTCGACGGCCAGGCGCGCCAGATCCGGGGCGAAACGCTTGATGACCGTGAAGGTCCCGACGCCGTCGACGCTGGCCAGGGGGCTCGTCATCACGACGGAGGTGCCGTCGATCCTGGCCGCGTAGGGTGCACTGTCGAAAGCGGGATCCGGGGGCCATGGCCAGACCTGCGGACTGGGCCAGAACGTCGAACCCCAGTTGGTGGCGTTCACTTCTGGCCCGGTCAACAGGTTGAGCCCATTGGCGCGGAACACCGTGATGCGGCCGCCGGTATGGGCGTTCGCCTCGAAGTAGAGGCTGCCGCGGTCGCTCTCGAGCTCGAGCGCGAACACGCCGCTGCCGCGATCCACAGGTCCGACGAGCCTTGCCGGTACGTCCTCCATCCGCTTGCCGCTAGGCCTTGCCTTGGTTCGCAACCGCCTCGGCCGCCTTGCGCGCAGCCGCGTCGCCGCCGAGGTACTGCTTGCTCGCCACGCTGAGGTCGTCGTTGAGCTGGTAGATGAGCGGGATCCCCGTCGGGATGTTCAACCCGACGATCTCCTGGTCACCGATGTTCTCCAGGTGCTTGACCAGGGCGCGCAGGCTGTTGCCGTGTGCTGCGATGAGGACGCGCTCGCCGCGCTGGATCGCCGGTGCGATCTCGCTCAGCCAGTACGGAACAACGCGTGCCACCGTGTCCTTCAGCGATTCGGTCGCAGGCAGCTCCGACTTGCCGAGCCGGGCATAGCAGCGCTCCTTGCCCGGCCAGTACTGGTGATCTGGCGTCATGGCCGGCGGCGGAATGTCGTAGCTGCGCCGCCACAGGAGCACTTGCTCTTCACCATGGCGCTGTGCGGTCTCTTTCTTGTTGAGCCCCTGCAGGCCCCCGTACATCCGCTCGTTGATGCGCCAGGTCCGGTGCACGGGGATCCACATCTGATCGAGCTCTTCCAGGACGATCCACAGCGTCTGGATAGCGCGCTTGAGCACGGACGTGTACGCCACGTCGAACAGGAACCCTTGCTCCTTGAGCGCCTTGCCCGCCCGGTGTGCTTCTTCGGTGCCCACCGGACTGAGTGGAACATCGACCCAGCCCGTGAAGCGATTCTCCTTGTTCCACTCACTCTCTCCGTGGCGCACGACGACCAATGTCTTCATTGTCCGGTGTCTCCTTGTGACGCTCCCGTTATCAGGAACGGCCTCGGCACGACAGGCCTTTCTGTGCCGGCACGTGGGCCGAGCGTGCACTTGCTCGGCACGCAGGAATATCGTGTTTGCGCGTGTTCTGACTCGGTGGCCGGCCGCGCTACGGTAGTTTCGCGGGCAGCGGAAGCTCACCGCCTGCGCGAACGTAGGCGACCACGGCGTCCCCGAGCTTGGCGATGGCCTTGATGCACTTGTCACTGACCTCGCCCATGGTCGCGCCCCTGCACTCCCGCCCGTACGCCCGAAAGGCCTGCTGCACCTTCTCGTCGTTGTGCTTCATCGCGTCGCGTTGGTTCGAGTCGATGTGGCGCCAGGTGATGTCGGCGTGTCCGGGCCTGGGCGGCTTCGAGAGCGTGACTTCTCCGGACGAGAGCGTGACGCAGGAGCCGTCCCAGCGCAGCGCATCGTAGCCATCGGTGTATCCGCTCACCTGCATACCCCCCGGAGCAGCCGTTCGCTTGTGCAGCAGCAGCACTTCCTCATCGAACGCGAGCTCGCCGCTCACGGACGCCCCGCCCGACGCATTCCACGCCTGCACCTTGCCTCTGAGATAGCCCCGGGTCCACGGCGTACCCGCCCGGAACATGTAGAGCGCGACGCCGGGGAACGTGTCCTGGCAAACCGCACGAGCGAATGCCCTCGGCGGCGCGCATACCTCGGCATCCTTCTTGGTGCATTCGGTCGGCAGGGCATGCTCGGCCGGCTTGTCCGCTTGCTCTTCTTCCGCAGGCGGATCGGCGGGCTCTGCCGCGGTCTGTGCGTCTCGTGCCGAGCTCTTCGCCTCCATGTTGCTCGGCGTGTCGGGGGGGGTCGAGCTGGACACGCTACATGAGGCTGCCAGCGTGCCCATTGCCAGCAGCAGGCCCCCAGCCAGTGCAGGGCCTGTTGCTGCGTGGCAGCTGCCAACGGCAGAGGTTTCGGGCGAGTGTGCGAGGCGGTTCGGCGCGGTCGACGAGCGCATGGCCCATGCATTCATCTATGGGCCGTCGTGCCTGTCAAGCGGTCGGCCTAGTGGTCAAACCGTTGCCATGTTCCAGCGGAAACGAATCCACAGCCAATTCGTAGGAGGACGGCTCCTCGGCCGGCGAGCAGAGTACTTGCACGAGGCCCGCTGCTGTTGCCACGCTCTTGCCCAGTCATGGTTCAACCCGACTCGCGAGTGCCTGCCGTCCTGGCGCTCATTGGTTGTGTGCTCGGCTTGATCTTCGCGTCCAATTCGTCGCTCGACTACGCCGAACACCTCGATCGGCGGCTGCACGACATCCACTGCAGCTACGTCCCCGGCGCCTCGACGACGACCGAAGCCGAGTCCTGCCGCGCCGCGATGTACAGCTCGTACGGTGCCGTGATGCGTGAGTCGCTCTGGGGCGGCCTGCCGGTGTCACTGTTCGCTCTGGGCGCCTACAGCTTCTTCGCTGCGTTTGCCGCCTACTTGCTTGTGGCGGCAGCACGCGCACCGGCCAGGGCCGTGGTCTTCTTTGCCGTCGTGAGCCTGACGCCGCTGCTCGTCTCGATCCTCATGTTCGCCGTTTCCCTTCTCGAGCTCGGTGAGCTCTGCGAGACGTGTGTTGGACTGTACATTGCGTCGGGGTTCTTGGCCGTGGGCGGCCTGCTCGGACTCGGCACGCTCAAGAGGCCTTCGTTCGGAGACACAGCCCCACGCCCGGTCGCCAGCGTCGCCTTCGTTCCCATTTGGCTGGCTGCGCTCGGCGTCATCACGATCATCCCGGCCGCCGTCTACGCGGCGGCGGCCCCCGACCAGCGCCCGTACCTCTCCAAGTGCGGGCAAATCAAGAGTCTGGAGGACAAGGCGGGCTCGCTGCTCTCGTTCAAGACCGCTTTCTCGGTGCAGCCGGCCCTCATTGTCGAAGACCCGCTCTGCGTCACGTGCAAGGCCTTCCACAATCGGCTCGTCGACGAGGGCATCATGCGCCGACTCGACGTCAAGGTGGTCCTGTTCCCCCTGGACAGTGCGTGCAACTGGATGCTGGAGGAGCCGCTGCATCCGGGAGCGTGCATCCTGTCCAAAGCCGTCTTGTGTGGAGGCCCGCAGGCTCGGCAGGTCCTCGAGTGGGCTTACGAGGAGCAGACGTACCTGTTCAGGGCTGGAAAACAGGGGGAGGGCACGCTGCGCGCCGTCATCAACAACCGCTGGGGCGCGAGCATGCTCGCTTGCGTCGACTCCCGGGAAATCGACATGCGACTCAATCGCATGCTGCATTTCGCCGCTCAGAACGGGATCCCCGTCTCCACACCGCAGTTCTATCTGGGCAAACAGCGAGTGTGCGACGAGGACACGGACATCGGGCTGCGCTTCACGCTGGACCAGCTCGCGCCGGAGGTGCTGCGGTGAATCAGCACACCGGACCGCAAGGCATATCGCCGGCGGCGCTCGTCGGTGCAGGCGTGTGCTTCGTGGCGTTGGCTGGTGTGTGCCTGACCGTCAGGTCGACCGTGGCCAGCGCTGGAGAGCGCTTGGTCACCCCCGAGGCCTCTCAGCCCCAGGTCGCCATCGCCGCCCAGTCGGAGGTCGGCTACTGCACCCCGGCTTTCAAGCAAGTGCTCGAGCGCGTCCTGCACTCCTGCGGCCTGGTGGGCGAGGCCGGCCGTCGCGGCTGCAAGCCTACTGACGTGAAGGCCTTTGCTGCGATCAACGATGACGACTTCAACGCCCTGTTCACGCCGCTCAAGAACCGCGGTGCCGTCATCCAGTTCGACAACGGCAAGGAAGACCTGGACGAGCAGGCCAAGCGGTTGCTCGAGGCCAAGTGGTTCGCGCGCAAGGGGGCCCGCTACTTTTTCGTGGTGGCTCGGGCCTCGCGCACCGGCACCCAGGCCAAGAACCGGGCGCTGTCCCACCGACGGGCCAATTCGGTGATGTTCTATCTGAAACAGATAGCCAACGATCCGGAGATCGACCGAGAGGTAGGCCTGCTCTGGCTCGGAAATGAGTTTGCCCAGCTCAGCCAGGACTACTGCCAATGGGATATCTCACGCAAAGATGCCAGGTGCGACGCGGAGGCCATCAACCGGAGCGCATTCGTCTCCTGGGTGGATTGTCGACTGTGATGCATCGCACCCCCGTAGGTGGGCTCGCCGTGGCGACGGCGGTCGTCACGCTCGTTGCCTGCGACATCGAGAAGAAGAAGGATCCGCCCATCGCACCCCAGGCGCGCAGTCAGGCGATCACCGGCAACCCGAACGCGGTGGTCGAACAGCAGCCGGCGGCCACCGCCGCCCCGCGCCCGACCGCCGTGCGCAAGCGCGGCAAGCTTTGCGTCGGGCCGACAGGGCAGGGTGCCACCGTGTCCGGCGAGGGGCTGCTCGTTGCCGCAGCGCCCGGTTCGGCCCTCCCGCCGGAGACAATGCCGGTGGGTCGAGGGCGCTGGACCTGGATCAACTTCTGGGCGGCCTGGTGCGCCCCGTGCAAGGCCGAGATCCCTCTCTTGCGCAGCTGGGAGCGGCGCCTGAACGCCGAGGCAACCAAGGTCGAGCTGGTGTTCGTCTCGCTCGACGACGACCAGCGTCAGCTCGAGCAGTTGCTCGCCAATCCCGGTGCGACCGAGCTTCGCAGCACCTACTGGCTCCGCGAAGGCAGGGAACGCGAGAAGTGGTTGAGCGACGTCGGGGTCTCCAAGGATCCCCAGCTGCCCGTGCAGCTGTTGGTCGGCCCGAGCGGCAAGGTCCGTTGCATCATCGAAGGCGCCGTCGAGCCCGAGGACTGGCCCCGCATCTGGGCTCTCATCAACGACGCTTGAGCATGCCTCGAGCGCTCATCACCCTCGAGCTTCCCGGCTCGCTGCAGAGTGCGCTCGCGGCAGGGCATCCGTGGGTGTATCGAGATCACGTTCCGCACGACTTCCGCGCGCCTGCAGGGACGTGGATCCACGTCCGAGCCGGGCGCTGGCGCGGGTACGCGGTGTGGGATCCACAGTCGGCGATTGCGCTGAGAGTCTATTCGTCGTCCGAGCTGCCGGACGCCGAGTGGGTGAAACGTCGGGTCTGGGACGCGTGGGAGCTGCGTTCGGACGTTCGGCGGGAAACCGACGCATTTCGGTGGCTGTTCGGGGAGGGGGATGGGTTGCCGGGGATCACCGTCGACGTGTACGGCGGGTTTGCCGTGCTGGTGACGTATGCGACGGGGCTCGATGCCCTGGTGCCGTGGGTCGTCGAGGCGCTGCGGGCGGTGGGCGACTTGGACGGCATTGTTCGGCGTGCGCGGCCAGGGGCGGGGGGCGAACGGATTGAATTGGTGTGGGGGAGGGCGCCACCCGAGCGAATGATCGTGTCCGAATGCGGCGTGAAGATGGGGGTCGATCTGCGGCACGGGCAGAAGACGGGGCTCTTTTTGGACCACCGGGAGAATCGGCGTTGGGTCGGCGAGCATGCGAGCGGGCGAAAGGTGCTCAATCTGTTCGCGTATACGGGGGCGTTCTCGCTCCACGCGCTGCGCGGGGGAGCGAAGCGTGTGACGAACGTCGACGTGGCCGCGGACGCGCTCGTGGCTGCGCGGGACAACTGCCGGCTCAATGGATTCGAGGTGAACGAGGCCGACTTCGTCGCGGCGGATGCATTCGAGTACCTGGAGAAGCGGCAACGGGGCGAAGGGTTCGAGCTGGTGGTTTGTGATCCGCCGAGCTTCGCCAATAGCCGGGCGCAGCTCGACGCTGCTCGGCAGGCGTATGTGCGGCTCAATGCGTTGGCGATGAAGGCGGTTGCCCCGGGGGGGTGGCTGGCGACCGCGAGTTGCACGGCGCAGCTGACGCCGGCTGCGTTTCGGGACGCGATCGCCGAGGCTGCTGTGCGGAGCCGGCGGCGCGTGCAGCTCGTGCATGAAGCCGGGCACGCGCTCGATCACCCGGTGAGCGCAGGGCATCCGGAGGGGAGGTACTTGAAGTTCGTAGTGGGGAGGGTTGTCGCGGTCGTGTGAAAAACGCGTAGCATCGACGCGCTCTGCGCGGCTACCTGCTGACCACGCACCGGAACTCCCCGAGCGCTGATTGAGATCCGCGTGGGCGCTCGGCCGTCCACTCGGGCACGGCGCCCTTGGGTGTTTCCCCGTGACCGACCGCATTCAGTTCTTCGCGCGTGGGCAGGCCGCCGCCGCGGAGCCGACAAAACGCCACCGCTTGCTTCCAGGTGACGCAGCGGATCGGAGCGGCCATCGGCGTGCGACCGGAGGCGCAGTACTCGCTCAGCCGGGGGGTCTTCGTTCGTCCCATGGTCGTGGGCCTCTCACACGTCGAGCACGCCGCGTAGTCGAGCTCACTCACCTCGGACACGTCCATGCAGCGAATCGTCTCCGGGCCGCCGGCATCCAGGCGTGGATCGGTGGAAGTGCGGGACCGCGTTCTCGGCTCAGGCAAGTTGAGGCGCCACGTGTGCCAAGGACATTCGTGCGGGCCCGCCTCCGGAACATCCGACGCCGGCGACACGGTAGGGGGGGGTAGCGTGGAGGGGGGCGTCCGGCCGGCTTCGTTCGGTGTGGGCTTCCCGCTCGGGTCGTTCGAAGCGATCCTTTGTGCCAGGCGTTTGGCGTCCTCTACCATCGGAGCGAAGACCCGGCGGGTTTCGCGCGCACCAGGGAGCTCGGTGGCACTGTAAACCAACGTGCCGAAACCGAGCACGATCAGCAGCACCACCACGATCCCCAGCGGGCTTTCGCGCGATGACGCCGACGGTGGCGGCGGTGTACTGATGGCAGCCTCACGCGCAGTGGGTGGTGCGGGACTTGCGGGCGGCGGTGGAGGTACGCTCCCCGCGGACGCGACCTCTCCGGCTGCCGCCAGCGTGGCTTTGAGGAATTCACCCGCATTCGCGAAACGCTGTTCGGGATGCACGGCGAGTGCTTTGGCAAAGACGGCTTCCAGCGGGTCCGATATTCGAGCCCCGAGAGCCCGCGGTGTCGGGCGCTGGTCGGGGTTGGCCGAGGAGAACCCGAGCTGCACGAGGTCTTCTCCGTCCAGCGCCCTTCTGCCGACGAGCATTTCGGTGGCCACCAGAGCGAGCGCGTAGACATCGGTCCAGGGGCCCGTGGCGCCATAGCTGCGGGTGAACTGCTCGGGCGCGCCGTAGGGGGGGGTGAAGGAGGTCGAGGAGAGGCCGGTTTTTGCCAGGGCAGCGCTGAGTGTCGAGTGGTCGGAGATGATTTTTGCGACGCCGAAGTCGAGGAGTTTGCACGGCGTATCCGGAGAGCGAGCCGCGCTGCCGAGCACGAAGATGTTGGCAGGTTTGATGTCTCGGTGGGCGACGCCGTGGCGATGCGCGACCTCCAGTGGCACCAGGACGCGTTTGAGGAAGCCAACGACTTCCGTTTCGGTCCAGGGAAGGCCCTGGCGCTGGTCGTGGGCGAGGATGGCCTCGAGGGGGGAGCCCTCGAGCCATTCGAGGACCATGTAGGGGACCCAGCGGCCGTCCTGGGTCGTATAGAAGCCCACGTCGCGAGCCTGAACGATGCCGGAGGTTTGGGCGGAGAGCTCGGTGAGCAGTGCGCCTTCGTCGAGGAACTGTTGCTGAAGGGTCTCGCGGTAGTCGTTCGGAACCCGCGAAAGCCCGTCGAAGAACTTGACGGCGACGGGTCTTTCCCAGATGACGTGCTTGGCCCGGTAGACCACGGCAAAGCCGCCCTCGCCCACCAGATGCTCAATCTGGTATTTCTCTGCGACGAGCTCGCCGGCGATGCCCAGTGGATCTTGATCGGTCATTGGGAACAACCGAGGGGGACGGGGTATCGTCGCCTGAAGGCGGGGGAAGATCAACCGCCCGGTCAGGGCCGAATCCAGGGCCCAGTCCAGTTCTCCGCGGGGGGTCTGCGGCGTGTTCGGGAGAAGAGACCAATCCTCGGACCCGGTCGGGGGCGGCGAAAACGCATCGCTTCAATCGAAACGCGGCACCGGACTCTGCGGGATAGTGTCGTGTCTATGGTAGCGCGTCTCGGCGGCACGGTATGTGCCATGGACGCGGGACGTCGTGCTCGACGCGCGCCAACCGACCCGGCTCGACCTGAGCCTGAGACCGACCCCGGCATGCGCGGACAGGCAACGTGCACGCGTTGCTCGCCAGCGCAACTGGTCGTACGGGTTCCTCGGGACAGGCGGGCTTCTGGCGGGCGTAGCGGGCTACCTGTTCGTCGATGCCAGGTCCGACTGGATGCGGTGGGACAAGCGACAGAATGATCTCGACGCTGCCTGGGCCGACGCTTCGGGAGAAGCAGCAGGGCCGGTCGAGGAGCAGAGGCAGAACGACGCGCTAGCCCGGTCGGTTCAGAGCGAAACGCAGGTAGCTATCGCACTCGGAGCTCTTGGACTGGCTGCCTTGGCGGAAGGCGTGTACCTGTACCTCACGGCAGATCCGGCGTCCGAGCCGCCGGCCCCGCGTGCTCGACGGCAACGGGCGGTTGGCGGACTACCCTGACGTTCCGTCCCAGCCAGCCAGGCGAGCAAAGAGGTTCCAGGCGGCAGCCGCCTTCTTCACGCAGTTCAGGTTGGCCTCCGTGGGCGAGTCGGAATGCGCGCAACCGATCGTGCCGCTGAAGCCGTCGGTGCCCATCGTGAGCTGTGTGAACACATGATCAGGATGGTCCGCGACCCACTCGACGGCCCAGTTGCCACCATCGCCGTAGTCGAGGTTGTCGTACATGTTCAGGTCCCAGAAGTAGTCGCCGTCCGGATCGTAGGCCTCGATATCGGCGAAGTCGTAGAGCCAGCGATGGTGCTCGCGGCAGTGATCGCGGATCAGCTGGTCGTTGTAGTAGACGCCGTTTTCGGCCATGTCTTCCCCGTCGCCTTCGGCATGGCCGGTCATGAACACGAACGTCACCTTCGGGTACTCTGCGACGAGCTTCTCCATGTTGTCGACGTAGCGTTGGGCGTCGTGCCCATTGATGGAGCACCACGACCACATCACGACGTTGATATGAGCGTTGGCCGAATTGTCGAGAAGAGCCCGGGTCCCGACCACCCACGGCGTGTCCCCGTTCTCGTCTTCCGAGTCACCCGTGCTGAGGTCCACCGCATCGGCGGGGATACCGTCGTCGTCCAGGTCGAGCGCTCCGCTCTCACCGGAGTCGCTCCACGCGTAGCGCTCGCCGAAGTCGGGGAAGCGTGCCAATGCGTTCATGCCGGTGATGAGCTGGCTTCCGTGCGACGTATGCTGATAGGCGATGTGAAGCTTCTGTTTGGCTTGCGCAATGGCATCTTCTGGGACCGTCGACAGATCGCTCTGTTCGTGCCCTATGATGCGGCCCTCGCCGCTCGAGCCGCCGGCCCCTCCGCTGCTCGATGAGTCGTCGTCATCGTCATCGTCGGCGGCGCCGCCAGCGCCGCTCGATGAGTCGTCGTCATCGTCGTCGGCCGCGCCGCCGGCTCCTCCGCTGCTCGATGAGTCGTCGTCATCGTCGCCGGTGGCCTTGCCGCCGGTGCTGCTCGATGAGTCGTCGTCATCGTTGTCGGTGGTCCTGCCGCCGGTGCTGCTCGATGAGTCGTCGTCATCGTCGTCGGTGGTCCTGCCGCCGGTGCTGCTCGATGAGTCGTCGTCATCGTCGTCGGCCGCGGATGCATCGTCGTCGTCATCCGCCTGGGTGGCGGCTGAGCCACCTTCCGTCGACCCGCTCGGTGCTCCACCGGACTTGTCCTTGCCGCACGCGAAGCAGAACAGCAGAGCTCCAAGAGTCAGCAGCCACCACCGTCCAGCGTGTTTCATGAAGCCTCCTCGCTACGTCGAGCCAACACGGAAGCGTAGCTCGTCTTGGCCCTGCTCAGCCACCCTCCGTGTGCCTCTTGCCCAGCACGCCCCCGTGGCGCGTCGGGTCGGTGGTCGAGCTGGCAGGCGCCTATCCTCCCACGATGACCTACTCCGTACGCCACCCATCCGTGGCCTTCGGCGTGGGATCCAAGTCGCGGGCGACCGTCACCCCGCTCAGCTCGGTCCACGCGCTGGACGGCCCGATCGGGGCGGACTACTCGGACTTCCCGTCCCAACCAGCCAGGCGAGCAAAGAGGTTCCAGGCCGCCGCCGCCTTCTTCACGCAATTGAGGTTGGCCTCCGTGGGCGAGTCGGAATGTGCGCAACCGGTCGTGCCGCCGAAACCGTCGGTGCCCATCGCGAGCTCGGTGAGGACATGATCAGGATGGTCCTCGATCCACTCGACGGCCCAGTTGTCCCCATCGCCGTAGTCGAGGTTGTCCCGCATGTTTCGATCGAAGAAGTACTCACCGTCCGGATCGTGAGCCTCGATGTCGGAGAAGTCGTACAGCCAGCGATTGTGCTCGCGGCAGTGCTTGCGGATCAGCTGGTTGTTGTAGTACACGCCGTTTTCGGTCATGTCTTCCCCGCCTCCTTCGGCGTGGCCGGTCATGAACACGAACGCTACCTTCGGGTACTCTTCCACGAGCTTCTCCATGTTGTCGACGTAGCGCTGAGCGTCGTGTCCGTTGATGGAGCACCACGACCACATCACGACGTTGATGTGAGCGTTGGCCGAATCATCGAGAAGAGCCCGGGTCCCGACCACCCACGGCGTGTCGCCGTTCCCGTCTTCCGAGTCTCCCGTGCTGAGGTCCGAGGAACCGCCGGGGATGCCGTTGTCGTCCAGATCGAGCGCGCCGCTCTCTCCGGAGTCGCTCCAAGCGTAGCGCTCACCGAAATCGGGGAAGCGTGCCAACGCGCTCATGCCCGTGATGAGCTGGCTTCCGTGCGATGTATGCTGATAGGCGATGTGAAGCTTCTGTTTGGCCTGCGCGATGGCATCCTTCGGGATGGTCGCCAGATCGCTGTCTTCGTGCGCGATGAAGCGGTCACCGGTGGCTGTGCTTCCAACACCGCCCGATGAGTCGTCGTCGTCGCCGGCAGAAGCGTCGTCATCGTCGTCATCTGCTTCGGTACTTGCTGCCCCACCGGACTTGTCATCGCCGCAGGCGAAGCAGCAGAGCAGAGCTCCGAGAGTCAGCAGCCACCACCGTCCAGGGTGTTTCATGAAGCCTCCTTGCTACGTCGACCAACACGGACAGCCGCTCGGCACGCCTTGGCTCCGTCTAGGCACCATCCATGCGCCTCGTGCCCAGCGTCTGCTACGGCCCGGTTGCGCGTGGGGTTAACGGTTGGATTGCCCGTTGGAGACGAGCCCCTGATTATCCCACCATAACCTACAATCTTCATCGGGCCGTTGCCTCCCACGAGCACATACTAGCGGGGCTCCCCAGACTGGCTGTCGGGCTTCTCCCATATGCCCCAGCCTGTGCTTCGCTGTCGCTTCGCAGGCTGGGGACCCCCAAGTTGCCTGCCGCACTGAGTGCGCAAGAACTTGGGGACCCAGAGTCTGGGGCCCAGCCCGACGAGTCATGCTGCGACCTGATAGGTTGCGCCGACTGATGCGCCGGAGCCCCGCGTCGAGACTCGAGAGTCAAGAGCGTCGACGGAAGAACCCGGTCAGTAGTGCGGCGGCTTCTCGTTCGTCGGGCGCTCGGCGAGCGCCTCGAGTTGCTGGCTGAGCCGCCGCACGGCTTTCTCGACCAGCTCGATGCGGTGCACGAGGTCGATGAGCGTCCGAGTATGGTCGACCAGGGCGCTGTTCAGATCCGCGATCGTCTTGTCCTGGAAGGCCATCTTTGATTCGAGCTCGATACGGACGCGTTGGATGCTGTCAGGGTTCATGCTGCTCCGTGCCTTGTCGCCCCACGGATAGCCGATTCTGGCCCCGACCGCGTAGGGGGAAGTGCCGAGCGGCGCGGAGGGTCCACTCAGCCGGCCTCCGGCTCCCAGGCTTGCGCGCCGCATGCGCTGCTCCCGGGGTGCTCGCTTTGGTGTTGACGAAGCTTGGCCCGGGCGGCAGCAGCTGCTTTGGCCCAGCCGAGACGTTCCACCCTGGAGCCGAACAGGGCGGCGGTCGCCAAGATCTCGGCGGCGAGCCCCAGCCATCCACCCAGCGCTCCCATGCCAAGTCCATGGCCGAGTCCCCATGCCAGCGTCGGTGTGCACAGCCAAGCCACCGTGACGCCCACAACGGCCGCGTACCGCACGTCCCCGGTGCCGCGCAGAACGCCGCGCGCGACGATGTTGAGCGCGTCGAAGAGCCCGAACACGCCAGCCACGAACAACAGGCGGGCGGCGAGTGCGACGACGGCCGGACCGTCGATGAATCGGACCGCGATGAAGCGTCCCGCAAAGAGAAAGACACCGGAGCACAATGCAGCGTACGTCATGGCGAGTCCGGCGGCCCTTCGGCCTACGTAGCGAACCAGGTCGTCCCGATCCGCGCCCACGGCCTGGCCCGCCAGCACCGAGGCGGCTTCCCCCACGGCTACGCACGGCATGAAGGAGAAATGGACGAGTTGGAGCGCGATCTGATGCGCGGCCATGTCCACCTCCGAGAAGGTCGCCACGGCGAGCGTGAGCATGGCGAACGAGCCCACCTCGAGAACGAACTGCAGTCCCGTGGGCAAGCCAACGCGGAGGAGCTGCCGGAAGTGTAGGGGCGCGAAGGCTCGCTCGCGCAGGGAACGCCAGACCGCGGCGCCTGGGTGAGCGCGGGCCGGCAACAGACCGAAGCCGCCGAGTGAGCGCTGAGCGCGGATCACGGCGGCGACCTCCACCACGTGGGCCACGAGGGTCGCTGACGCAGCTCCTGCTACGCCCATGTCGAGCCCGAACACGAACGCGAGCGCCAGAACGACGTTGACGACGTTCGCGACGACCGTGGCGACCATGGGCGCCCGAGCGTTCCCCTGAGCCTGCAGGATCTCGCGCAAGGCAACCTGCACGAGCACGACCGGGGCTCCGAGCGCACGGATCCGCAGGTACGTGCGTGCCGCCGTGCCCGCCGCCTGGGTCGCCGTGAGATCGGCGATGCTTTGCGCGACGAGCTCGCTCAGGCCCACGGTCGCCAAACCCAACAGGAACGCAGCCGTGAGCGCCACGGCAACGTACTGTAGGACCTCGTCGCGCCGCCCCGCCCCGACGGCCTGTGACACCAGCACCTTCGCGCCTTGGAGTAGCCCGAACGAGAAGCACAGGAGGAAGAAGATGGCCGTCCCTCCCAGCCCGACGCCCGCCAGCTCGGCAGTGCCGAGGCGGGCCACGATGAGCGTGTCGACGAGCGTCATGATGGTGAACGACAGGGTCGAAACGGCGATCGGCCAGGCGAGCCGGATGAGCTCGCCGAAGGGCCGGCCATGCCAGGACAACGGTTCTGGCCGACGTGCGTTCTGCGACTCGTTGGGATCTGGCGATGACACGGGAGGACCTGAGGCTCGTCTGGGAGCTGGGGGAGAACAACGAAAGCGGGCCGGAGCCGGGGCGCGATGCTGTTCTGAGCCCAAATGCGAAAACGCCGCGAGACCTTGCCGGGTCCGCGGCGTGTTTTCCAAAAAGGAGTGCGCTCTGACTAGCTGCGCAACCTGGCCAAACACGCCTTGACCCGGGCTTGCCATACGAACAGCCGGGAAAGGCCGGCCGGCATGGCGTGCAGGGGCTTCAGCGGGGCGTGCTTCACCGTCAACTCCTTGGAGAGGTCAACTCTGACGCAGACCGGTGGCCTGTCAAGGGGCGCCGTGCGGTTGCCGGGCGACGGCGGCGCGCAGCAGAGCGGATCCTTCGCTCAGGCGGGTCAGGTCCGCATCGGCGGCGCCGCCCGCGATGGCGGCTTCGAGCTCGCTCGCCAGCCTCGCGTCGCCGACCACGTTGGCGCCCACCACCCGGCCGCCACGCAATACGACAGACACGTATTGATCGCCTTGCCCGGCCTCGAGACAGTGCGCGTCTGCGTCGGTTGGGGCAAACTCGCCCATGCTGGCCACCGTGGTCGCCACCACCTTGAGGCGGGTCGCTGGAGGCTCCGGCGCGTACCGGAGCGCCAGGTCCCCGTCGGGGCCGACGGCGGCGTTGTGCCCCGCTACCCTGCCCTGGGCGTACGCAACGGGCCAGATCCCGGCGACTGTGGCGCGATGCTCGGCGATATCGCCGGCCGCCAAGATGTTCGGATCGCTCGTGACCATTCGATCATCGACGATCAAGCCACGACCAACGGAGAGCCCCGCGGCGAGCGCGAGCGGCAGATCGGGGCGCACGCCCGTGGCCAGGATCACCAAGTCCGCCTCGAGAGAGCCACCTTGCTCGAGGAGCACGCGTTCGACACGCCCGTTGCCGGCGAGCGCCCGTGTGCCCGAGTCCGTACGGACGATGACGCCCAACCGTGCCAGGAACGACTCGAGAAGGCGCGCGGGCCGCTCGGTGAGCTGACGGCTCAGGAGCCACGGCTGGCTCTCGACAACGGTCACGGCGAGACCGCGGCGTGCCATTGCCGCAGCCGTCTCCAGTCCCAGAAGACCACCCCCGAGCACCACGCACGTGCGCGAGTGGACTGCCCGCTCGATGAGCAGCTCGGCGTCGGCAAGCGTGCGCAGCACGTGAACGCCGGGCAAAGTCGCCCCCGCGAGCGGCGGCACGAACGGCTGAGCCCCGACGGCGAGCACGAGTCGATCGTACGCGAGCGCGCGGCCGTCCCGCAGCACCACTCGTCTGCCCTCTGGGTCGAGGGCGGTCGCAGTGGCCTGCACGAGCTCGACCCGGCGAGTCGCCAGCCACTCGGTGCCTGCCATGACGAGCGCGTCCGCCGCGATTTCCCCGGCCAACAGCCGGGTCAAGTTCAGGCGGTAGTAGGGCAGGGCCGCCTCGGCAGACACCAGCACGAGCTCGGCGTTGGGCGCGGCGCGCCGCGCATGGTCGACCGCCGTCGTTCCTGCGATGCCGGCGCCGACCACCACGATGCGTGACGCTGCGGGTACGGAGGTGTCGCCTTCTGCAGGTTCGAGCTCGAAGAGCTCGGCACCGGCGCCGCACACGCGACACGTTTCGGGCGGCTGCTCTCCCTTGGCGACGTAGCCGCAGACGGTGCAACGCCACGTGCGCTCGACGCGCGCCACCTCCATGGCCATCCGAGAGAACGCCTCCGCGCCAGCGCCACACACCGGACACTCGCTCGGCGGACCCTCGCCCTCGTGCACGTAGCCACAGACCTCGCATTTCCAGACGCCGCTCATGGGGCTCTATAGCACGTCTGCTCGGCGCGGTGACTGCAGGCTAGAAGGCGGTCCTCGCGACGCGTGCTGGGCCCGACCATGGATTGCGTTGCTGCTATGCCTGCCGTTTGCATTGGCGTAAGCTGTGCGCATGCTGAGTGCGAGGCGGCCCGGGGGTCGCAACTGGATGGCGTGGCAGACTGCGTGGCTGTTGCTCCTGTGTGCCGGACTGGCTGCTGCCAAAGGGCCGGGCGTCACCTGGTCGGCGCCCGCAGAGTGCCCGGGCAGCGCCGTGCTGCGTGAGCGTATCGTTCGTGCCCTGCGACAGTCGCTCGACTCGTTCGACCAAGAGACGAGCTTCAACGGTACTGTCGTGCGCGACGCGGAGGGCTACCGCCTCGTCCTCGTCAGCCGGCGCGGCGCTGAGCGGGGCATGCGGGTCATTCGGGATGGTGACTGCAACGCACTGACCAGCGCTGCTGCGCTGGCCATCGCGCTAGCCCTGCGGGCCCACGCCGAGGAGCCGCCTCCCGCCGCGCCTGCGGCCGCTGAGACACCGAGGCGTACCAGGGCTCCGCGGCCTGCTCCCCGACACCGCCGGGTTGGGCTCGTGGCCGCAGGCCAAACTGATTCGGGCACCCTGCCGTCGCCCAGCGCTGGGCCTGAGCTTGGCCTGGAGGCGGGTGTAGGTTGGCTCGCGGGAGGGCTGCGCGGGGGGACCCTCGGACCAAGTCGCGAAGTGCGGGACGGAAAAGGGGGGCGGTTCTGGCTGGCCAGTGGTCAGCTTGACGCCTGTGTGCTCCTCATCGCAGAGCGGACCGCGACTCTGGCCACATGCGCGCTGCTCGAGGCTGGTCGGCTGAAAGGCAGTGGTAGGGGAGTCGACCATCCGCGGGCCGGTTCCGCGTTTTGGATCGCGGCCGGAGGACGGCTGGCCTCGGCTGTGCGTCTGGGGTCGTCCCGCTATTCGGCGCTGGTGGGCGTTTCCGCCGTACGCCCCGCGCTGCGCCGGGCGTTCATGATCAATGGCCATCAGCAGGTCCACCGCCCAGCCGTCATGGTCGGACGCCTGGAGCTCGGGATTGTGGTGGACGTGTGGTGACGGATCGGCCTCGGAGCGGACATTGGGAAGTGTGAGTAGCGTTGCCGGCGGAGCGGCTGGCGCGCCGGACCCTGCTCGGCAGCCGCGCGCGACATCGGAGCGATCCGATGTCACCGCATGCGACCAACCACCCAAGCCCAACCTGCAGAGCGTACACCAGTGCCACTTCGACTTCCTCTGCCGCTGCCTTCGCGCCCTGGGAGTCCACCCGGAGGCTATTGAAGATGCCGCACAGGAGACGCTCATCGTCGTGCATCGGCGCCTGCCCGAGTACGAACCAAGGACCCCGCTTCGGGGCTGGCTGTTCCGCATTGCGTCACACGTCGCCCGCAACTACCGGCGCTCGGTCCGCCGTCGGCGTCACCACGAGAAGCAGGGAACAGGGCTACAGGCCCGAACGCTGGGCCCCGAAGCGGCGGTGCAAGGTAGGGAAGCGGCGCAGCTTGTCGAGCGATTCGTCGACGGGCTGGGCGAAGGCAAGCGCGCTGTCTTCGTCCTGGCGCTGCTCGAAGCATTGCCCGCGCCCGAGGTGGCCGCCGCACTCGACATACCGCTCAACACGGTCTACTCGCGCGTTCGAGCTCTGAGACGGAGGTTCCGAGCCATGCTGGCGCAGCACTACCGGGAGGACCTTCGATGAATCTCGACGACCTGGAGCAAGAGGTCCTCGGCGCGGCTCGTCGCGAGATGACTCCGGCCGGTGAAGCTGCGGCAAGAGTCCATGCTGCGGTCTTGGAACGTCTGGCCGTGACGGCAGTGGCCCACAGCGTGGCTCTAGGCACCGCAGGTTCGGCCGGTCTGGCAACGGCCGCCAAGGTCGGGGTGGTCATCGCCGTGGGAGGGATCGGGCTTGCAGGGGGTTGGGCTGCGTTCGGGCGCTCCGACTCGTCGCCCGCCGCGTCTGTCGTGCAACGCGCGGCCGGTCCAGCGCCCTCGGTGATCTCGAGCGTTCAGCCGCGAGCGAGCGCTGACGAGGCAGCACAGCCCAGTACGGACGCTCGCCCGTTGACCGTTGCCGCGCCGCGGGCGCGCTCGCGGCGCGCAGCAAGCTTCGTGCCGCAGAGCGAACAGCGCCTGGCCGAGGAGGTCAGTCTCTTGGCGGAAGCGGACCGTGCTCTGCGTGCGCGCAACCCTGCCCGAGCTGCGAAGGTGCTCGCCGAGCTCGAGCGGAAAGTTCCCCACGGGAAGCTGGACGAGGAACGCACTGCGGTTCAGCTCGTCACGAACTGCCTCCAAAGCCCGGGAGACAAGGTTCGTGCGCAGGCACGCTCGTTCCTGCTGCGACATCCCTCCACGGTGTACGCCGGGCGTATCCGGGAGTCTTGCCAGCTTGCCGGACCAGGCCGTGACGGATCCAAGTAGCACCGGACATTGCAGCACAGGGGTGAGCACATGACAATGACAGCAAGAGCCCGGATAGCTTCGGTGAGTCTGGTCCTGGTCTCAGCGTCCGGCTGCACGAACAAGCCGGTGGATCTCGGATACGATGACGCAGCGGGTGGCACTGGGGCAGCCCCCTCGGCGGCTGGCGGTTCGGGTGGTGCCGCTTCCTCCTCGACCACGGACGCTGGCAAGTCAGGCGCGAACGGCGATGCGGGCGCCCGGACGGAAAGCGGCGGCTCGTCCGGAGCGGACGCGTCGCAACCCCACGATGCAGCGGCGGCCGGGTCGAGTGACGGGGGCACGGGCGCCGCCGCAGGGACCCAGCACAGCGGCGGCAGCGCGACCGGTGGCAGCAGCGGCAGCGGTGGCGCCGGCAGCGGAGGAGACGCCGACAAGGGCGGCAGCACAGGGGCTGGCGGCAGCGCGAGCGGCGGAAGCAGCGGTCGCGGGGGCGCCGGCAGCGGAGGAGACCCCGCCGGCCAGGGTGGCGGCACGGGGACTGGCGGCAGGCCGACGGGCGGTGGCGCCGGCAGCGGAGGAGACACCGAGAGCGGCGGCAAAACCGCGAGCGGCGGGAGCGCGACCGGTGGCAGCAGCGGCAGTGGTGGCGCGACCACCGGCGGTACGACCAGCGCCGGCGGGGTCGCGGGCAGCGGCGGCGGAGCGACGGGCGGTAGCGCCAACATCACCGGGCCCTGTGACATCTACGCGGCCGCCAGCCCAGCCACACCGTGTGTCGCTGCGTACAGTACGACTCGGCTTCTGTACAGCAAGTACAGCGGGCCGCTCTATCAGATCCGCGCAGGGGGCGACAAGCGTGGCACGGGCGGCACGCTCCAGGATATCTGGACCACCGCGGAGGGCTTTGCCGACGCGGCCACCGTGGACACGGCCTGCGGCACGTCCGAATGCACCGTGTCGATCCTGTATGACCAGTCGGGCCACGGGAACGATCTCAAGGTGGCGCCCGCCGGCTGCTATCCGGGAACTGCGTCTGAACCGGACTACGAGTCACGCGCGAACAAGCTCTCGTTGAAGATCAGCGGTCACAAGGTCTACGGGCTCTACATGGATCCCCATGAGGGTTATCGGAACAACGCGACCTCGGGCATGGCGACCGGAGACGCGTCGCAGGGGATCTATGAGCTGGTAGACGGCACGCGCTATGGTACCGGATGCTGCTGGGAGTTCGGAAATGCGTCTACGGACAACTGCGACTTCGCCAGCAGCAGTAGTGCCATCTTCTTCGGAGTTGGCACTTGGGGCAACGGCGGGTACGGCGGTCCTTGGTTCTTCCTGGACATTGGGGCTGCGCCCCTCATGCCCGCGCCAGACCCGTCGCTGGGTTGCGGGGACCCCCCGTGCGGCGACACGCCCCCGCCCATGTCCGTCCCCTACGCCTTGGGGATAGTCAAGAACATGGGTGGCAGTCCGCGATACGCCATCAAGGTCGGCGATGCGCGAGCCGGCAGTCTGACAACCGCCTATGACGGAAGCGGACTCGGCGTCCCCAAATGGCAACTGGGCGGCGGCATCATCCTGGGCATCGGCAGCGACAACAGCAATTCGTCGCAGGGAACCTTCTTCGAAGGCGCCATCACGGCGGGGTGGCCGTCGGACCAGACCGACGATCTGGTCCTCGAAAACGTCCAGGCCGCGAAGTACGGGCAGTGAGGAGTGCGCGACGCCGGGCCGCGCCAGGGCCAGGAGTCGCTTCTCGATCGGCCCGAGGAACACGTCGGACTCGCCGAGTGCGTCGAACCTCGCCAGGTCTCGCATTTGAGCTGCCCCGCACTCGCAGGTGCTCGCCCCTGCGGGGCTGCGCGCCTGCGGTCTCCCCCTGATGCGAGCTTCGCTCGCATGGGGGAGACGTGTCGACGGACCCTGCCCCGCTGCTGCAACGGATCGCAGGGGCCCAGCAGAGCTCCCGGAAGCGGCCGGCGCGGTTCCGGCATCGATACTTGATTTGTCTGGGAGCCGACGCGCTTGTCATGAGCTATGCAATCGAGCAAGATGCGGTTCGCATGGTTGCCGTGCTAGACCGATGATCGATTTGTGAAGACTCGGAGATCCGCGAACACTCGGCGGTTGTCGAAGTCGAAGGTGGCGCTCTGGCGGCGTCGCTCGCACGAGGTCCTCACGTCGGACGTCGTGGCGAGCAGGAACCCGGGGCCTCAGCCTACGCCCGCATGGGCCCAGGCCCTCAAGCAGCTCACGGCGCTGTCCCGCGCGCCCACGCCGGCCCCCTCGTGGTGGACGCCGGCGACGGCGTTCTTCGGCAGCGTCGAAACCCGAACCGATCCGGCCAGCTATCACTGGGACGGAATGAAGCGTCTGGGCCGCAAGGACCCGCCGCTGTTCTTCTTCCAGTTCACCCTGGCGGGCTGGGGACACTTCGAGCTCTACGGGCAGCCACCTCGACAGGTTCCTGCCGGCACCGGGTTCTTCGCCATGGTTCCCTCGCGTCATCGCTACTATTTGCCGGAGGGTTCACCAGGATGGACGTTCGGCTGGTTCGGGATCTACCACCCCTATCTCCTTGCCCGAGTGGGCAAGCAGGTGGGGGCGACAGGTCCGCTCGTCGAAACGCCTCCGGAAGGAGCGCTGACGGCCAGCGCCCTGCGCCTCGTGCGAGGCGCGATCAAGAAGGACTTCCGCGACCGATACGAAGTGGAGTTGGCGCTGTTCGATTTCGTGTTGAGCTACGAACGGTGGGCGCACCAGGCGAGCGACCGCTCCGGTGAGCGTCAGCGGGTACTCGACGAAGTGCGGGCGCGGATCGTCGCGGGACTGCCCCAGGCCACTCGGGTTGATGCGCTGGCCGCCGACTACGGCATGAGCCGCAGCCACTTCAGCCATTTCTTCCGGGTGTGCACCGGATTGACTCCCGCGCGGTTTGCCGCCGAGGTGAGGATCCACCAGGCCACGCGGATGCTGCTGGACACCCGCGCGCCGCTGAAACAGATCGCAGACGCCTGTGGATTCGCGAACGCGAACCATCTCTGCAAGGTCTTCCGTCGCTTCCAGCATCTGAGCCCGGCGTCCTACCGCAAATCCGTCCGGTAGCGTCGGCCCACATGGGTTGTGGCGCAGCATTCTGTGGCGGCGAACGCTCCGGGCTCCGAGCCAGAATGCGGGTTGCTTGGACTCCGGTGGTTGCAGTCTAATCGTATCTTTGGCGTCTGCGTGATCCGCAATGTATGCAATGGTGGCAGGCGTTCGTCAGTACAGATCGCGGTCGACGCTCGTTGGGACCGATACGCCGTCTGCTTCACGCGGTACCCGCGACGGGGGAGGACAAATCTGTCTCTCCTTCGCACACCGCGCGCTCCGTAGCATTCACAGCGCGGTCTGGATCCAACCGACGGCTCTCTTGCGTGAGGTGATCATGTCCTCCAGTCATCGCGCCACAACGATACGTCCACCGAGAAGCACGGCGACGCGCGAGGCGCTCGTCATCACCGCTGTGGTATGCGGATGTGTCTGGGTTGGCTGCGCCACGAGTTCCGATGCCCCGGACGCGCAGAGCACGGGTGGTTCCGGAGCAACGGGCACGGGCGCGACGCCCGGCGCAGGAGGGATGAGTGCGCCCGGAGGAACAGGTGCCGGCGGAGCAGTGGCTCCGGAGGGCGGCACGAGCGCGACGCCAACCGGTGGTGCAGCGACGGGTGGGGCCGCCACGGGTGGTGCAGCGACCGGTGGCACGGCAACTGGAGGTAGAGGCCCTGGCGGAAGGGGAGCTGGCGGCACGCCGACCGGCGGCACGGCGACCGGCGGTGCCGAGACGGGGGGCGCTGCCACGGGAGGCGCAGGGGGTGGACAGAGCCAAGGCAGCCCAGGATGCGGTTCCAGTAGTCCGCTGCAGAGCGGCGAATTCACGATCGATGTCGATGGTACCGAGCGCAGCTACGTGCTCGACGTTCCGAGCTCCTACGATACCAACAACCCGTACCTCTTGATTTTTGGATGGCATTGGATGGGGGGCGCCGCTGCGGACGTCGTGAGCGGCAGTATCATCGGTGGGCCGTACTACGGCCAGAAGTCCCGATCGAACGGGACTGCGATCCTGGTCGCACCCGAGGGGATCGACAAGGGTTGGGCGAACACGAACGGTCGCGACATCGCGTTCTTGCGCGCAATGCTCGAACACTTCAATTCGAACCTCTGCATCGACCAGGGCAGGATCTTCTCGACGGGATTCAGCTATGGCGGCATGATGTCCTACGCAATCGGGTGCGAGATGGCGGACGTGTTCCGCGCCATCGCGCCCATGTCGGGTGCGACGTACAGCGGCTGCAAGGAAGCCAATGACCATCCGATCGCCATGTGGGGAGCCCACGGCAAGAGCGATGACGTCGTTCCGGTTGCCAACGGTCAGGCAGCGCGTGACAAGTTCGTGGCAAGAAACCATTGCCAGACGCAGACGGTGGCCACGGACCCGAGCCCCTGCGTTGCCTACCAGGGCTGCGACGACGGCTACCCGGTCGTGTGGTGCGAATTCGACGGAGGACACGGGCCGGCGAGTTTTGGCCCGGATGCTATCTGGAAGTTCTTCTCGCAGTTCTGAAAGCCCGCACCGCGGGCGCTGATGTGGAGGACCGCGGCTCACTCACTGGGCAATGCAGCTGGCCTTCATGACCTCCCAGATAGCGGCTGCGGCGGCTTGGGCGCCAGCGGCGGTGGGTATGGCATCGGTCTGCAGGTACTCGTCGGCGTGGCCGGCGAACGTGGCCTGCAGCTCGAGCCAGTGGCAGGGCACGGGACTGTTCTGGCACGACTGCTGCAGCAAGGGGCGGAGCACGTCGAACTCCGCGCGCGTTTCGGGGTCCGATGGGTCGGGATAGAAGAACCAGACGACGTTCTCGATCCCGTCCTGGGCCATCTGCGCCAACAGGTCGTCGGCTGCAGTCACGGCATCGACGATGAGCTGGCAGCTGGGCGTCGGGGATGGATCGCACGACCGCAACGTGGCGTCGGCACCGCCGCCGGTCGTGATGACTACCTTGACCGGGCCTTCGGACTTGCCGGCGGCGTACTGGCCAGCGATGCGACCCACACCCGCGGCGAGGCCGTTGTTGGTGATGGTCGACTTGTTTCGATAGGTTTCGTTGGCTTCCAGAGCTCCGGCGTCGCGGGCCAGCTGCTCGAGGTCCGCCGTGATCCCGCTCTGCGCGACGAAGATATCGCCGAGCACCAACACCTCACGGCCGGTCACTTCGCCGTGCGCGCAAGCGCCGGCTTGCGCGCTGGCTTCAGCCCCACCTGCGCCGCCTGCCCCACCTGCGCCGCCTGCCCCACCTGCGCCGCCCGCCCCGCCGGCTCCACCTGCGCCGCCGGCTCCACCTGCGCCGCCCGCGTTGCTTGCGTCGCCTGCGTCATCGTCGGTGGCGTTGGAGCTATCTCGGCAAAAACCGTCCGAGCAGCTCGACGGAAACGGCAGGGCGTCACAGTCAGCGTCGTTCCAGCACGAGAGGTCGCAGACGGCTGGCGTGGAGGGCTCCGCGCAAACGGCAGCCGCAGGCCGGTCTACGTCTGCGACACATTGGGCGGCACCGGTCAGCTTGCGGCAAGCAGCGTTGTCGCTGCACGCCATGGAGCAGACTCCACATAGACAGGACAACCCTGCCCCGCAGTCGTCCGTCTCTGGCCTGCAGGCCTTCAGGAAGTGGGTCTCGCCGTCGGTCGGCCCCTGCTCTCGCATTCCACCACAAGAACAGAGCACCGGCAGCAGGATGCACAGCCCGAGAAGAGGTCCCTTGCGCGGACGGCGGCTATTCATGGTCGGTTGGCTCACTGCCTTCGTTGACAAGGGACTGTCCCAGGTAGATGACGACGCGTGTGTGGGCGTCGGGCACGTCACACTCCTGGTTGAGCTTGGCGACGCGCTCGCGCATGCTGCTGAGCTCGGCGCGGAGCCGTTTCATCGTGCCGTAGACCTCGTCCGCCATGGGATGACCTGGCCAGACGCTCAGGGTGTAAGTGCTGCCTCCCACCGTGTCCTCGAGCTGCGGAGTCCCCGCACCGTCGCGCAGCCTGCAGATGAGAGTCGTCACCAGGGCCTTGTAGTGGTCGAAGACCGCGGCTTCCCAACCGTCCGTCGCTCCGAGTGGAACCACGAGCCGAGTGGCCTGGTACAGCGCAACGCCGTCGCGTTCCGTTCGTTCGATGCGCCCCTCGCCGAGCAGTCGGTTCAGGATGGGCTCGACCTTTTCCGCGTCGAGCGTGGCCTGCCGAGCGATCTCTTCGACGGTGAGGGGGGCCTCGCGGAACATGAGCGCCAGCAACAGCTCATCCAAACCCTCGGGGCCTCGCCCCTGTTGCAGCGCAATGAGCTCCTCACCGCGTGCAGCTCGGTAGGTCGTCGTGGCTCCCGAGCCAGAGGCGATGACGAGCTGGCTCTCGCACAGATCGTGCAGAACGGCCTTGACCTGCGACTCCTCGTCGCCGGAGAATCGCTTGAGGATCTCGGCGCGCGTGGCAGTGGTGCGTGCCCGGAGGTACTCGAGGACGACCTCCCAAAGCGAGCGTCCCCGATCCGTCGCGCTCTCGCTGAGCCGCTGGATCTTGCGTCGATAGGTGCGAAGTCCCAGCCCGAACATGTCTGCGCTGACCCTGCGGCTCACCCGTTGCCGCTCGAGCTCTGCGACCAGGTCCAAGAACACCTGATTCGCGATTTGCGCCAGTGGCGCTCTGAGCCCTCGCGACGTGGCAAGCTGCGCGATGAGGATCGTTGTCTGCCTGACGATGGCATGGATGAGAAGATCGATAGTCATGCCGCCCCATGGGCCGGGCCCGGTATTGTGATACTCTACCGACTCGTAGGCCAGGGCGGGGGAGGACAAAGGCGTCCTCCCGGGCGCTGTCCCCTGATTCTCCCGTGGATTTCGATCCCTCAGCAACGCCCGCGGAGTCCGTGACCGGCACCCGCGGCCATTCGAGCCACCAGTCTGGCGACCGACGTCTGCTCGGTCGCGCAGGCAACACTAGCTGGCGCGTGAAAGACTCGCCGCCATCGCGCACGACGTCGCCTGTCGGACCACCAACCGGCGCACGCGCGCGACTGTCGTTCGCACGCCCCGGTCCATGCCTCAACCTCAGCGCGAGTGCCGTTCGAACGGCACTCGCGCACACGCCAACCCGGGCAAACCCAGCCGCTTCGACGAGCCTAGGCTCAGCCCGAGGCGCCCGAGGCCCCGCTGCCGCCCGAGGCACCCGAGGCGCCACTGGCACCCGAAGCCCCGCTGGCACCCGAAGCCCCGCTGGCACCCGAGGGACCGCTGGTACCGGAGGGGCCGCTGGTACCGGAGGGGCCGCTGGTACCGGAGGGGCCGCTGGTACCGGAGGGGCCGCTGGTA